>JAAEPD010000116.1 GCA_024222455.1 Aureispira sp. | reverse complement strand
CTAGGGTATTGAAATATAAAGTAAATCGTTTAGCCAATATTGTTGCTGCAATTTTTACGATAATTTATGTGATAGGAGGAGCTTCTCTAACTCCACATTATATTATCATAGCTACAATAGAAGTTATTTTGTTGCTCCTAATTATATTTAATGCTTGGAAATGGAAAACAACTACAGATAACGAGATATAACAAAGAAAGCACCCTCCAGTAGGGTGCTTTTCTCATAACGCTAAAAATTACTAAAATCAAAAAATACTTACCTGCAAATTGTTTTGGAATACAGGTTATGGTCGCTTACTTACATTTTTTTTCCATAGGTTCTACCCATAAATGACTAGCTCCATCTTCTTCTGAGTATCTAAATGAAATTTGAATATGTCCGAAGGGGTCTTTCTGTGTTTTTAATACCCACGATTCTTTTTCACTAGCTTTTAGCTCAAAAGTCAAATCTTGTATTTTATTTCTTTTGTAGACTATTTTTTCAATAGTCATGTTTACTCCTTTATTAGCTAATTGAGTTTTTAATTTGTCTAAATCCTCCTTACTTGAGTTATTGCAAAGCATATAAGACACTTTGTTGTTATTGTCAGTATTTTGATTATTCTTCCATGTTTCCATTGCTTCCTCATGAGCATGTTTAGCTTCCTTTAGTGCTTTTTTTATGTCTTTCTGAACATTTTTAAACTCCTTTCGAATAATGATATCCACATCCTTGAATTCATTTTCAGCATCCTTGTAGACATCAAAAGCCTCTTCTATTTGTTCCTTGATAGCATCTACATCTATTTCTATAGCTTCTCGGCCTATTTTATGTGCCTCTTCCATTAAGATAATTACCTCATTTTTTATATCCTCATGGAGGTCGCCCCAAACATCTTGTCTAATCTCTTTCAAAGCCTTGCGTTGAGCCACTCTAGCTTCTTCCAATTGTTCTTTTGCCTCCCTAGCTGCTTTTTTAGCTTTTCTGTGCATAATTTCGGCCTCAACTCTGGCTTCATGAGCATCCGATAAGACCTCATCATCATAGCATTCTATAGTCTTTTCAAAATTATCAGACTCTATTCTCAAGTATTTGAGGTTTTTCTCGTTTGATACTCTAAATGTAAATTCGATTTGCTTGAAAGGCCCTTTTACATCAAAATCATAAGAACTCAGTTTTCCACAGTATAAACTATCTGTATCAAATTGTCCTTTGAATCGACTGATCTCGTTTTTATCATTATACTCTAAGGCATCTACCTGCATAGAAATCCCATAGTCATTCAATTCTTGTTGGAGTTGTTCTACATCTTTTTGAGAATTTTCTTTCCGAATCTCCACCTTATACTCCGTAAAACTTGTTTTGGGCTTCAGAGTATCTGTAGTTGCCTTCTGGGCTGCAGCCAAAACCTTATCTACTACCTGATCAACCTCTTCAGGTGCTGCATCTATAGGTATTTTAATAGGATTATGGTCAACAAAAGAGGCCAGTTCTATTGGTTGTTCAGAACTGTTTTCGACAGGAATATTATTTTCGAGTGTTGTTGTAGAATTACTGTTTATTGTAGTATTGTTAGTCCAAAATAGACTGATCAAAATTATACTTGTTATGCTTAATATAGAAGAACCCATGATCCACCATTTTTTAGTAGCCCACACACTAGTTGCAGGCTGTTTAGCTATCATATCCTCTATTTGATCTAATGGAAGATCAGCTTTAAAGGATTGACGTGCTTTTTCGAAATAATTTTCTAATTCTTTAGTCATAAGTCAAAACTTTAGAGGTTAATAATTTTGCAAGCTGTTTTCGCCCTCTTGCCAAACGTGCTTTTACCGCAGATAAGCCACTGTTTTGAATAGCAGCCACTTCCTTGATACTATATCCCGAAAGCTCAAATAAAATTAAAGCTTCTTTTTGTGCCTCAGGGAGTTTGTCCAAGGCATCATAAAGCAACCGAACATCCATGTCCAGCTCAGGATTTTGTGTTGCAGGCAATTGGTCAGCTTGCTCTTTATCGAAGGCGCCCCAGAATTTTTTTCGACGATATTTTCGCCGAATCAAATTTCGAGCAATCCCAAATAAATAATAATTGAAAGCCTCTACCTTTTTGAGTTTGTGCAAGTCTTGATAAGCAATAAGTACTGTTTCGCTCACCAAATCTTCTGCATCTGTCGAATCTTTTAGAATAGATTCGCAGTAGCGCAAAAGCTTTTGATGGTGTGGCTGATACAGCTCCAGGAAATAAGATT
Source organism: Aureispira sp. (assembly GCA_024222455.1). Taxonomy (GTDB): domain Bacteria; phylum Bacteroidota; class Bacteroidia; order Chitinophagales; family Saprospiraceae; genus JAAEPD01. Next base: position 3,854 of record JAAEPD010000116.1, on the reverse strand, counting down.
GCTTATTGTTGGCTTGCATTTAGGTAATTCATCTGATCAGAAAATTAACGTTCGTACATATATAAGTGCCATGAGGGTAGCAAAAAGTTACATGGACTTAAAAAAAAGTGGAATATTTTTTTGAGAGATTAGTTACTCATCTCATTTGTTTTTGCCGAAATCTTGATGTATAAGGTGATATAAGCAACATGTGACATACTAGGAAAGGAAGAAGCAAACTTGTGTTGCATCAGATAAGACATATTAAAATAGAGTTGGTCATTAATACGATATCGACCACCAAAAGCTATACGATAATGAGTGAATGCTCGCTTATTTTCATTCATAGAATAAAAGAATTCGGTATACAAACGAAAATTCCACCGAGCCCAATTATTAGGATAATATTTAACACCTAATCTAGGTCGCAAGGTATATTCTACCGAACTTTGTGTAATGTTAGCCTTAGCTATTTGAAATTTTAGTCTAAAGTCAATCGCAGTACGAATTTTAGTAAATCGTTTGTTTACTATTGCATCGATATACCCTCTATTGTCGTTACTAACTAAACGAACGGTGTATCGATAGCCCATAGCCATTCTGAACAACTCATGAAAACGATAGCCTGTTTGGAAGTCGAAAAAGCCAAATTTGAATTTTCGGATTCGATCATTAAATCGTGCTTGGTTATTTAGGCCTATATAAAAGTCGTTGGTGATAAACTTTTTTACCTTTGCACCCTGCCATAATTCTAAATCATGCGTTATTTTATCAGCAGTCGATTGAGCAAAAAGCCCAACAGACCCCAAAAATAGGCTTAATAGAATATATGATCGAACAAACTGTAACATGGGGGATTATTTAGTAGAACAGAAAATTACTAAATTTTTAGTTTAGACTTTAATAAAAGTATCTATATTATATATTGAAATGAGTTAAACTAATTATAACCAAAGCCTATTATAGAATAGAGCCTTTGTGTATAAGGACTAAAAGATAAAAATGAAAATATTAGTAGTAGGTGGAAACGGAACGATTGGTAAGAAAGTAGCTAAACATTTTGCTGAAAAACATGAGGTACTTATTGCTGGTCGATCTAAGGGAGATTTTTTAGTAGATATAGCCGATATAGAGTCTATCAAGGATATGTTTGATCAAATAGATTTTTTGGATGCTATAGTTTGTATTGCAGGTGAAGCTAAATGGGATGACTTTGCTAATCTGACAGAAGAAGATTATTATATAGGACTGAAGAGTAAATTGATGGGGCAGGTCAACTTAGTTAGAATTGGTAGAAACTATCTGAATGCTAAAGGTTCTATTACTTTGACTACAGGTATTTTGGCTGATGATCCTGTTGTGAAAACAGCAAGCGCAGCAATGGTGAATGGAGGAATTCATAGTTTTGTACAAGCTGTTGCATTGGAGCTAGAAAATGGGATCAGAGTAAATGTAGTTTCTTCGGGTATGGTAGAAGATGCTTACGAAAAATACAAGGACTATTTTCCTGGACATAATCCTATTCCTATGAATAAGGTAATCAATGGTTATGTCAGAAGTGTAGAAGGAAGAGGGAATGGAGAAGTTATTAGAATTTACGACTAGAACATAAGGGGTTTTGTCAAATCCTGTGGAATATAAAATAGTATATGACTAAAGATGATTATATCCTAATATCAGGTACATTGCCTACGCAACCAGGCGTTTATCGGTTTATTGGACCAGACAGCGAAATTTTGTATATAGGCAAGGCCAAGCACCTCAAAAAAAGGATCGCTTCCTATTTTAGCCAGCGCAAAGATATGCGCCGCAAGACTCGTATTATGGTCAAGTCTTCTATACGGATAGAATATACTATTGTTGATACTGAACAAGATGCCTTGCTGCTAGAGGCTACACTCATCAAAAAACATCAGCCACGTTATAACGTTGCCCTGAAATCGGGTAAACCTTATCCTTATATTTGCATTAAAAAAGAACGATTTCCCAGAGTATTTGTCACTAGACATGTGTACAAAGATGGCTCTCGATATTTTGGACCTTATGTGTCTAAGCATCGGATCAATGCCCTCTTAGAGCTGATTAGGAATTTATTTCAGTTGCGAACTTGCAATCTGAATTTAGCACAAAAGAATGTAGAGGCAGGTAAGTTTAAAGTCTGTTTGGAATACCATATCAAAAACTGTAAAGGTCCTTGTGTGGGATTTGAAAACGAAGAAGAATACAATATTCGAGTCAACCAAATTTCGAATATATTAAAGGGGAATTTTGCATCGGTTAAGCGTTATCTCACAGAACAGATGATGAAGTATGCGGAGAATATGGAGTTTGAGCGAGCACAAGAAATAAAGGAAAGGTTGACTTCTTTTGAAAACTATCAAGGAAAATCGACGGTTGTGAATCCTAAGATTCGAGATGTAGATGTTTTTTCTATTGCGCAAGATGAGGAAATGGCTTATATCAACTATCTAAAGGTGGTCAATGGAGCAATTATCAATGCATTCACCTTAGAAATGAGCCAAAACCTGGATGATGATCCGCATGATTTGATGATCTATGGTATCCAAGATTTGCGAGACCGTTTTCAGAGTATTGCACCTGAAATGATTATACCTTTTGAGCTGCAAAATATATGGGATGGCATGAAGCTGACTGTACCTAAAATAGGTGATAAGCTAAAACTGTTAGAGCTCTCGCAAAAGAATCTTAACTATTTTGTGCTACAAAAGAAAAAGCAAGCTGCTTCTAGAGCCAACAAAAAAACAAGCACTGAACAAGTCCTTGAAATCATGAAGAAGGACTTGCAAATGGATGCTTTACCTATTCATATTGAGTGTTTTGATAACTCTAATCTGCAAGGCACTAATCCTGTGTCTGCAATGGTCTGTTTCAAAAATACCAAACCTTCTAAACGAGATTATAGACATTACCATATCAAAACAGTAGAAGGGCCAGACGATTTTGCTTCTATGGAAGAAGTAGTCTATCGTAGATACAAACGAGTATTGAGTGCAGGCAAGCCTTTGCCACAACTGATAGTGATAGATGGAGGAAAAGGACAATTGAGTGCAGCGGTCAAAAGCTTAAAGTTGCTAGGGATTGCTGACCGGGTTACTATTATCGGGATTGCTAAACGTTTGGAAGAAATTTTCTATCCAGAAGACCCAATTCCATTACTCTTAAGCAAAAAATCACCTACACTCAAAGTTATTCAACAAGCTCGAAATGAGGCGCACCGTTTTTCTATAGAATTTCATAGAAAAATACGTTCTAATGCATTCATAACCACAGAACTTACCAAAATACCTGGAATTGGTGAAAAAACAGCCGAAAAGGTCTTATCACACTTTGGTTCTGTCAAAAAAATAAAGGAAGCCTCTCATACAGAAGTAGCTGCTGTCATTGGTTTGGCTGCTACCAAAAAGATTAAAACTTATTTTGAAAAGCAAGAGAAGGAGAATAAAGAAGGGGATAAAAAGAATAAAGAATAAGGCATTTTCCTCATTGCAACTACTTTTGGGAAGTACTATATAAAGAAACAGCTGTTTTAATCATCATAATGCTCTATTTTAGTACTATGGTAATAGTAGTCACTCCAGATATCAAATTCGCAGGAATCGGGCAGTTGCATGTCTTTATATAGTTTAACTCGACTACAATCTGTTAGCTCAACATCTTCTAACGAAGAACATTGACTAAAATCCTTAGGAAGTTTAACCGTTGTAACATTTTTTATCTTAATAACTGATGTTACGCAAAAGATGGATTAGCCATTTTTAATGTATTAAGTTCATTGAAAGCTGCTTTATTAGCAGCAAGGTAAATTTTAGACTTCATTGCAAAATGATTAAGTTGATGGACAAACTTTAGTTTTT
>JAAEPD010000115.1 GCA_024222455.1 Aureispira sp. | reverse complement strand
CATGTGAAATAGCACCGTCTACGAGTCGAGACAAGCCAGTTGCTGTTGCTTGATGAACGGTTGTTAATAAATAATCTGTGTATAAGTCTAATTTATCTTGCATCTCATAAAGTTAAACTTTCTACCTTACTTTTACTAAAAGGAGATATTGGCTCTGTTACTTAGCTTGTGCTACAATTATTAATTAGCAACTAAAAAATTGCGCAATTTTTGGGCAGATTCCGTTTGTGGAGATACATTAGTAAGCTGAAATGTGAAAATTGGAGATTTGTGCAAGTCTTTCTTGATTTTACTAAATTCCTCTGTAGCTAAAGTGTAATGAGCACCATCATCATCAATCACAAACAAAGCAACTTTCCGATTGGATGGATAGCGGATATTAGGATTAGTAAACTTGTCTATTCCGTTGAGCTTATAATTAATAACATGAATTTCTTTTGGAGATATTCTTCTGCCAAGCTCATCTTGGAAGGAAGCCAAAACTCGTTTATAGTTAGTTCCACCAATAACTGGATCAACAGTAGCATCGCAATTAAAAGTACCAAAAGTAGCAACCCTCAAAAACTGACTAAATGGTATTGTTATCAATTTATCCTTCTTTGGATTTTTGTTTAGCATAGTGCTGCGAACAGCTTTCATTATGCTATCTTCTTTAGCTAAGACCGCTTCTAGATTTTGTTCAGTGGCATTTATATATTTTGCTTTTTGTGCCAAGCGATACAAACTATCCATAGATATTTTTTTGTACTCCAAATCATTGAAAGGGGAATATCTAGCTTCCATCAATGCTTTATTTTTACTAAAGAACTGAATCCACTGCGGAACATTCAAACACTGTTCATTAGTAGGAATAATGAATTGTGTAAAAGCCAAAAAATAACGCCAATGATGCTGCATGAATCGCATCTCTTCATTATGCAAGGCAGCCTTTTTTTGTAATGCAACTCGATGCTCTTGCACTAAGCTTTGGCAAAGTGCAGTTTTCTGAGTTACATCACCATTTTCTACCAACGGACTGACCTTGAAGGTATCGTATTGAGCTTGATACAAAAATGACTTGAGTACAAAAGAAATGGTATCTTGACCATCATAGAGGAGGCGCATATCCATATAGTTGTTATTCCATTTAGGTACCTGATTGCTGTGTAATTGCCAAGCATGCTCTGTCAATGTAGTGAGTTCTTTAGCTATTTTACCAGTATTTAAGCTAAAACAAATGCCATATTTTCGAGTTTTGGCTGTACGCATTTTAGTGAGCTGTACCGATTGACCTAGTTCTATAAGTGCAGTATAGTCTTTATATTTATAATCTAGATCGGCCCATTGTTCTTCTAAGGTCTGAAAGCCCTTTCTTTTGAATATTCCAATATTGTGTTTAGTAGCTAAATGCCCTACCTTCATTCCGCTCAAAAAAGACCATAAGCTGTCTTTCATAGTTTTAGGCCACCAAGGCTCGTATTTACCATCACAAGTCTGTCTTTTTTCAAATTGATTGAAGCCTTGAACTTGGTCAACTACCCCCAATTCTTCCCATTTATTATCAGCGTAAGCATAAAAATTAAGATCTTGAATAGTATCACTAGTCTTCGCAAAATCTATATTGATATATTCCTCATCTTTCACAAAAACTGGTTTACCTTTTTGTACAGCTTGTATGTCAAACATTCCAGCAGAGTGAAAAAGCTTATCCTGAAAGGTCATCGGAATATCTGTAGCTATAAAATCTGCCACATCCCGAAACTCTTGATAACTCAAATCTACTTTACCCTGAACTGTTTTGCCATTGGCATCAACCAAAGCATAAGGGGGAATATAGATAGAGGTACCCGAACGTTCATAGATATAGGCCAATCCTTCTTCTGCTCGAAAAGTGATTTTCTCTACAGTAGTCTCCAGTGGTTTGGAGATGTATTTAACATAAAGGTCAACCCTTCGTTGCTCTCCATTGGCTAAATTCTCTTTGGTTTTATGAGCAGGTTGGCTCTCAATGCTAATCTGATTAGAATCTATACCCCATTTGTTTAGATGAGGAAGAAGTGCTTTGCACCTGTTTTGAGCTAGATTTTCATTGTAAGTTTCAGAGCCTTTAGTATCTGTACGGCCAATAAGGTGCATTTTGTAAGATGAAGAATGGAGATCTAATTTGCTAATGAATTGTTTTAGCTGTTCTAGTTGCTCCGTACTTGGAATATGTTGAGCCGACTCAAAATATATATGTGTTTGTAGGTTTTGAGCATAGTTGAGTAGTGGGCATAGCAAGACTATGGCCATGAATAATAATTTAGTATTCATAGGATTAGATTTTAGACAAAATGAGTAAAGGCTTACACGATGAAAAGGAAAGGGGAGCCAACAACTAACTCCCCCTTATGCTTGGATGGTGAGAACAGGAATTTAGGATTTAGAATAAAGTTCTTACTTACTCGCTACAGTATTGCGCAGCCCTTCTACATCAGGGACCAGCTTTGAAATATTTTTGAGCTTGAAAGTGTATGCTGATTTACCTTCTAGGTCTAATTCAGCAAAGTCTTTAGTATCTAAGAAGTAGTTTTCTCCAAAATAATCTATCACCAATAAGGCTGTAGGACTTACTGTGCTAAATGGCACCTTGGTAGGTGCATACATTTTTAGAATACCATTAATATTATAATCAATCACGTTGACCACACGAGCATCAATAGGCTCATCATTTTCGTCTATAAAATAAGCTATAATTTCTTGAGGATCTTGTAGTTTACGGATAGCATCGCAGTTGAATATCCCAAAATTATTGATTTCTAACTTTTGAGAAAGGGCTGTATTGGGTTTGTATACATCAGAAGTTGGTCTAGGCAAGGGAGTCCCTACAGCTGCTCTTCTAGCTAATGTAGATAGTGTGCTCATGCTAACCGTACTTGGGTTCATAGCTACAAAAGGCTCATAACGATTTCGCATTACACCCGATTTTGTATAAAAGCGTTTTATCCAGCTATAAGGAGTCATACATTTTTCGGTAGAATGCATCAAAGACCCTGAATATGCCATAAAATAGCCCCAGTTGTCCTTCAAGAATTTCTGATTGGAAGCAAAAAGCTTATTCTCTTTATCAAGAACCTCTGTGTACTCATCAAATAGTTGTTGAGCAATAGCTTTATGTTGTTTTTTTCGCTCATTACCCATCAGTTGAGGTTGAGCTTTTAATGTATCAAAACCATTATAGCCTTTTACAATAAACTTAAAAGTAGTGTTGCCATCATAACTTACTCGAATATCTGCCCAGTTTTTGAGCGTTATTTTTGTAATATCACGACGTGCAGAAGGACGATGTTTTCCTCTAGAAAGTACTATCCATGTTCTATTGATCAAAGGAACTAATTCTCGGTTAGATTTTCCATAATCTTTAATTTTCATCAAGACAGCTTGTGCATAACGAACTTCCTTCATCATAGGGTCAACAATTTTATAATCATCTTCTCCCACAACCTCAAAAGAAATATTGTATAAGGCTTTGTCTTTACTGATTTCGTCTAATTTTATTTTTTTCAACTTGTAGTTTAGATAATTTTTTTTCCCTGCATAACGGTGATCTGCCCAACGTTCATCAGCTGTCAAAAATCCAACTTCTTTGTATTGTACAGGGTTGTCTCTACTCAGCATATACCCAACCTTCATAGCATCCAAGAAATTCTGAACACTATCTGTCACAGGAGGTGATTTAGGGAAAAAACGTTTTTTGCAAGGTTTATAGGTTACATCAAAGTTGTTTTGCTGGCTTGTTCTATCCAATGCTCCCATAGTGCTCCAATCAACTCCATCGTATTTATAAAAAGAAAGGTCTGAAATGGAATCTGCAGTTAATTCAAATTCAACATCCATATATTCTCCTTGACGTATAAAAACATTTTCGCCCTTTTGTTGAGCATTCATCTCAAACATACCTCCAGAGTGAAACTGCCCACCTCTATGGGTCATTGGTATATCAGAAGCAATAAAATCGGCAAAGTCTCTAAATTCACGATAGCTTAAATCTACTTCCCCCTTTACACTACGACCATCTTTGTCTACTAAGGCATTGGCTGGTATGGTGATGCGAGTACCAGAACGCTCATAGACAAAATCTAGACCTTCTTCAGCGTTGAATTTGACGCGAGCTTTAGGTACCTGTGCATGAAAACTTGGTATGTGACCTTGAGTGCTTAATATTATTTCTACACGACGGTTTTGGGCTTTACCTTTTTCGTCATTGTTGGCTGCTATTGGTGCCGAAAAGCCTTTGCCTTCAAAACTAACTTGTTGTGCTTTGAATCCTTGACTGAGCAAGTAGTCTTTTACAGATTTGCAGCGTTGTTCAGACAGATTCTGGTTGTAGGTTAGGTCTCCATCTGTATCTGTATGTCCTACCAAAAGTATAGTATAACTTGCTTGGTGCTTGGTAAGCTTCTCAAAAAATGCATTTAGGTCAGTTGTAGCTTCTTCTGTCAGTAGATGCTGAGCAGAGTTGAAATAAACGGATTCACTTATTTGCTGTGCAGTCATCAAAAATGGTGTGAGTATGCACAAGATGAGGGTTGTTAGTTTTTTCATGTTCAAAAGTCATTAAAAAAAATGAAAGATAAAATGTGGTGCGAAAGTGAAGCTTCATTAGATAATCCCTAGATCTTGAAAATGGTAATCACTTTTTGGGAGAAAAAAGTTCTTAAACATATTTTATAGAGCGGATAAAAGATAATAGTAGGTGTTTGAAATTCTCTTTTGAGGCTCTGAAGAGTATGAGAGAAAACTGTATAAATATTGATTTTGGTCACTATTTAACAGGCAACTACAAAAATATTATGATGAATATCATAGCAGGAATACTTTGTATTTAGCACAACTTATTTACCTTTGTTATCAAATCTTTCAATCATTTCTGAAAATTCGAATAATAACCAAAAATCATGAGAATCATCTTATTCACAGGTAAGGGGGGCGTTGGAAAAACAACTACGGCTGCAGCAACCGCCTTGAAATGTGCTAAACAAGGGCTAAAAACATTGGTAGTATCTACAGATCCTGCTCATAGTTTGTCCGATGCTTTGAATGTAGAGTTGAAACCAGAGCCAACTCCTGTTACCGAAAATCTTTGGGGACAAGAGTTTGATGTCTATTATTCTATGAAAAAACATTGGGATAGTATGCGCCAGTTGATGCTTACTATTTTCAAATGGAGAGGAGTAGATAATGTAGTAGCAGAGGAACTTTCGGTATTGCCTGGTATGGAAGAAGCATCCGCTTTTTTGTGGATAGAAAAGTACTATAGAACGAATGCTTATGATGTTTTAATCATTGATAGTGCACCAACAGGAGAAACGCTAACTCTATTGACCTTGCCTCAGGTAATGCAGTCTTGGTTGACAAAGGCTTTCCCAGGACAAAAATTTGCGATCAAAACAGTGGGTAAAATCCTTCGTAGAACCAAAGGTATTCCATTGGATAAAGGCTATGAGGAGTTGCAAGCACTGTTTGGAAAACTGGCGACTGTACAAGAAATTATGGTTAACCCAGAGGTTTGTTCTATACGTATAGTGGCCAATCCTGAGCGTATGGTGATTCAAGAAGCTAAACGAGCATATACTTACTTACAGTTATATGGATATAATGTAGATGGAATAATAGTTAATAGAATTTTGCCAGAAGAGGTAGGAACAGCAGGGAGTGTGTTTGAAAAATATGTCAAGTCGCAAGGGCATTACTTACAAGAGATAGATGAGAGTTTCCAACCTTTACCTATTTTCAAAGTGAAACATCAAGGGCAAGAGGTTTTTGGTTTGGAGCTTTTGGATGCTATTGGTGATACTATCTATCAAGATAAAAATCCAGCAGAAATATTCCATAAGGAGAATCCTTTTAATGTAAAAGAAGAGGGCGATTATTATGTAATATCTATACGGATTCCATTTATAAAAGATCAAGAATTTACACTTGAAAAATATGGTGACGAGCTGTCTATTTCTATTAATAATCAACGTAGAAGCTTGTTTTTGCCTCGCTTTGCTAACTATCTAGAAATGGAGAGTTACACATTTGAGGACAGTTGGTTGAAAGTAAAACTAAAGAAAGGATAGGTATAAATCAATAGGTTCTTCTACAAGTTTTGTGTGAGTATAATGAGAATAGATTTAATTTGGAATTACCTTTTGAGGAACTGAGGAAAATGAGGAATTGAGTAAGGGTTGCAAAGCAACTTAACGTGATAAAACTACTCAATTCCTCAATTAATCAGTTACTCTTTATTGAAAACAACTGGTTTTCAATTCTTTTATACAAACTGACAGATAACACCTCCCATCAGTGCCATAGTAATAATCCAATATCCAGAATTTATCCAAATATATTTCCAGCTTTTCATTTCAAACATCGCATTGGTCGCTAGAATTGTAAATGCAATGCAGACACCAGCAATAGCACCATGGAAGGCACCATGCCCAAAGGTTCTGTGTAAATCTTTCAGAGGTGCAACAACTGCTTCAAACTGTACTTGAGCAGCACCACCTGCTACACCAAAGCCTTCTTGTCCTGCAAACAAAGAGAAAATCCCCATTTGGTGTACGGTAATAGATAATAAGGCAAACCCTAAAAAGTTGCTCAACAGATAGCTTAGGCCAAAAATAACTGCCATATTACCTTCCTTAGCTTTTTCTTCAGTCATGCCTGTTTCCTTCATCCAAGCTTTTCCCATGATAGGTCCATACCATAAAAAGCCCATAATCATGGGGATTAATGCCGCAATCGGAATGATCCAAAATTTTAATTCCATAGTAGTAGATTTTGTATATTAAGAATGTTTTGGTCCATTATACTGCACTGAAAATAGCAGTAGGTTATTCGTGAATAGTTTCAAATATAAAACTTTTTGTTTATAAATGAAGCATTTTGTTTTAATAGTGTTTTATTGGTATTGTTGGATCAAATATGAAGAGTATCAGCTGGTTAAGCTTATCGAATATGATGTTTGGCAATCAAGCCAAGCAACTTATTGTTTTTTGCAACAAGAATTGTTGTGATTTTGTGGCCCAACATCATTTCTTCTGCATCCCAAAGTGGTTGGTCAGGTAAAATGGTTTTTGGGGCATTGGTCATGATATCCTTTGCCATTAAACTAAAGAAGGATTCTCCTTGATGCTTGGTGAGTGCTCTACGCAAATCACCATCAGTTATAATACCTTCTATTTGACTATTTTGACCACAGATGACTACAATCCCTAGCATTCCGGCAGACATATGCATCAAGACTTCCGAAATTGAGGTATTTTTCTTAGCTATAGGCAAATCCTCTGTGCGCATCACTGCTTGGATTTTGACCACCAATTTCCGACCTAAACTCCCACCAGGATGCAAAAGTGCAAAATCTTCTTGCTCAAAACCCCTCAGTTTTATCAAGGCTGCTGCTAAGGCATCACCCATTGCTAATGTTGCGGTTGTAGAGGCCATCGGGACAGCTTGTATATGAGAGGCTTCCTTTGCTACAGCTACATTCAATACAAAATCAGCATGATGCGCTAAGGTAGAATCAATATTGCCAACCAAACAAATGTGTTTTAGTTGTCGTTTGCGAATATGTGGAATCAATTGTAGAATTTCATCTGTTTCGCCAGAATTGGAAATACTCAAAAAACAGTCGTCTGTAGAGATTAAGCCCAAATCGCCATGAATAGCTTCTGTTGGGTGTAAGAAAAAGCTTGAACGCCCGATACTTGCTAGAGTAGCGGTTATTTTTTTGCCAATGACTCCAGATTTTCCCATTCCACAAACGAGTACACGCCCTTTGCATTGATCTAAGACCTCTACAGCTTGCACAAATTGCTCATCAAGTTGAGCTGCTAAACCTTCTATGGCTTGTGCTTCTATGGTGAATACTTGTTGAGCTATTTTTAATAAATCCATCGTCTGTTAATTCGTTTAGAACAAAGGTAGTCAAAACGTTTCAATAACGTAGAAATAAGTATAGATATACTTGTAGTGAGGTCTTTTAAAACTCCACTCGATACATAGCCATTGGGAAGATACCTAGCTGATAATTAGTATCCACTCTTTTATTGATATCATCATAAGCGTATTCCAATACATTTTTGCGATTAATGAAGTTCTCCAAACTAACTGTAAACACTTGGGAGTGCTTCTTGAGATTGCTTCGCCAACTGATTTGCAAATCAGGTTTTATATAGATAGGATATTGTCTCTCAAATGTTTCATCTTCTACATAAACAATTGCTCCTGCTGCATTAGAAGCATCTAGGTCGATAGGAGTGTATCTTCTTCCACCTGCTACTGTTAGTTTTAGGTCTATAGATAACATATTATTCTTACCTAACTTAAATTCATAACCACCCAAAGTATTGATAACATAGTTGTTGTTAAACTCAGTGTTTCGCCATTTTTTATTGCTGCCTTGATATTGTGATTGGAAGACAGAACCTGTAAATAAAAAGTAATAACCTTTACTAAAAAACTTCTCTACTGTTAGCTCCACACCATAGTTGCGCCCTAGCCCTGAGTTGACCAAACTGTCTATGCCTGTAGTTCCAAAGTCTGTTCCGTAGTTGAGTAAGGAATAATTGCTAGGAGTAGGTTGTACGGGGGCGTTATTAATATGTTGGAAGTAGCCTTCTAGCTTGATACGGAAATCTTGCCCTATATTCTGATCGTAACTTAGCACAGCATGCTGACTATATGTGAAATCTAAATCCTTATTGGATTCTACATAGGTGAAATCAGGTAATAAGGTTTGATTAAAATAGATAGGGAAAGGTTGTAATTGAGAATGACGACCATAGGCTAAACTAATAGTGGCTTGTGGATAAACATGATACTGGATAGCTGCTCTAGGTTCTATAGATACACTATTGTTCAGTGCAAACCATTGACTGTAAGCTCCTCCTAAAATGGTGAACTTGCGAGAAAGTTTATATTTAGCTTGTGCAAATACTTGGGTTAATCCAGCATGTCCATCAAAAGATCGAATACTCCTAAACTGAGTGCTATCGATACGAACACTATCCGTAAAATTAGAATAATAATAATTGCCAGTTAAGCCAAATCGGAGGGTCAATCTAGAGTTAACCTTATTGTTATATACAAATCGAGCAGTTGCTTTTGCTTGCAAAAAATCTCCTTGATAACGTCTAAGCGGATTTTCGTTGTTGACATCCAACTGATCTATTTTAGTCCATTCATGATGGACAGTTCCAGCTAAGGTAAATCGAGTATAAGAATTGTTGTTGAGCAAATACTGATGTTTTAGTCCCAAAACAGCCATCTTAGTTCCACTATACAGGTCTGATCCATAACCTCCATCTATATCTTCTTTGTCTATAGTGCTTTCTAACATGTCTATAGAACTAATGCCACCCAGTCCGAAAACCGAAAAGTGCCCAGCCTTAGTCTTAGGAAAATCAAGTTTGAAAACTAAATCTTGATATTGAGGAACACCGACCAATCCAAAATCAATACCCATTAGCTTGAATAGACCTAATGTAGAATATCTATAATTTGCTAGAAAGGAATAGCCTTTTTTCTTACTCAATGGCCCCTCTGCACCAGCTTCAAGCCCATTGAAACCCATTTGCACCATGAATTCGTATTTCTCATTGTTGCCTGAACGCATACGTAAATCAAACACTCCAGAATTAGCATTGCCATATTCTGATGGAAAAGCACCTGTGAAAAAATCTGAATTAGAAAGGACATTGTTGTTGAGCATACTTACGGGGCCCCCAGTAGTACCAAAACCTCCAAAGTGGTTAGGATTAGGAATATCAACCCCTTCAAAACGCCAAAGAAGCCCTAAAGGAGAGTTTCCTCTAATAATAATATCGTTTCGACTATCATTAGCCCCCGAAACTCCTGCAAAATTAGCAGCCATACGAGATACATCGCCACGAGCGCCAGCATAGCGCTGTGCTTCTTCTATTGCAAATTGGCGAGTGCTTACTGCAGCCATTTCGTTGAGTGCTTTTTCTTTATCTTGTTTACTAGCAGTTACAGTCACCTCTACACTCTCAAAGGCTTCTTCTTCCAGTTTGATCGTCAACACTGTTTCTTTACCAGAAACAACCTCAATGTTAGATAAAACTTGTTGTTGATAGCCTAAATAGGAAACTTGCAAGGTATGTCGCCCTACAGCTACTTTTTCTAGTTTAAATTTTCCATCTAAATCTGTACTAGATGCTATAATAGGATCTGTTTGAAGTATAATAATATTAGCTCCTATGAGTGGAGCTTCGGATTCTTTGTCTATGATAACTCCTCTGATTGTCTGTGTAAATTGAGCAGAGAGATCAACCAATAAAAAACAAAGAGGGAAGAGCACTAATAATTTTTTCATTTTGAACTATTGCTTAGGTTTTAATCGAATGAAAGGAGTGCTTGTTGGGATAAGAACAAAGGTAGTCTTCTTTTAGAATTTTGAGAGTTTTTGGTATTGCTTTAACATTGTTGTATATTTGTTATAGTTCGCTAAAATTTCTCAAGTAATTGATAATCAAGACTCGATTTTTGTTGTGTGCAAAACTATAAGGTTTTGAATATCAAGAACTAAAAATAGCAAACTATTAGATAATAGAGAAGAAAAACAAATTCAACAACCACAAAAAAGATAATATTTATGTTTGGCGGAATGGAAGAAATGCAAAAGCAAATGCAAGAAAAACTTGTTGCTATAGAAGTAGTGGCAGAAGCAGGAGATGGCTTAGTGAAAGTAAAAGCTAATGCAGCTCGTGAAATCTTAGATGTTTCGATTAGTGCAGATTTGACCGATAAGGAAGAAATCGAAGATTTGGTATTGGTTGCTATCAATAAAGTGTTGGCTGCTGCTGCCGAAAAAGAACAAACTGAAATGCAAGGCATGATTGGAAATATGTTGCCTGGTGGAATGGGTGGATTAGGTGACTTGTTGGGAGGTATATAAGCAAAACTAGAGTAAGTAATAATTAACTTGATAGAAAGGTAAGTGTTTTAGGACACTTACCTTTCTGTTTGAAAGGACTAGAAGTATTTATGATTAGATCTATAGTAATATCTCTTGCATTACTAATTCTGGGACAAGTATTATCAGCACAAACAGCTGCTGAGATACAAGTAGGAGAATGGACTAGGAAAGGAATGGCGCATATAGCTAATGCTAATTATCAGAGTGCTATTAATGTTTTTCAAAAAGCAGAAAACTTAGCTAGAAAGAATGGGAATTGTATCGGCTCACTTCAAATAGGAGAGCAAATACACTATTATTCATTGCATGTTTTGAGACAAGATATTACACCTATAATAAGAGAACTAAAGGTTAGCATAAATCAATGTGATACGGCTCATGTTACAGTAGTAAAAGGGTTAGAACATATAGGCTCTTATTACTTCAATCGCTATGCTTTGGATAGTGCATATCACTATTTTGAGCAAGCTAGACAGATGCAAATAGGCTTGACTGGTGAACAGGATTTGACAGTCGCAAGATTGTATTATCATCTGGGTAATGTATTTAGTTATAAATATAATACAAATGGAGCTGCTTCTTATTTTCAATTGGCATATGAAATACATCAGGTTTTAGGCGAATTTCCTCTCTATGACTATGCTAGTTTGCTGTTTAGTATGGGCAATAATTATATATATATGGGGCAGTACAATCAGGCAGAGTTGTACTTGGACGAAGCTCGCCCTCTCTACGAAAAGTTTTATGGAAAAAAAACGTCTAACTTAGGTGGATTGGTGCATAGTATGGCTATAGTGCAGTACAGTCAACATAAAATGTTTGCAGCTAAAAAATTGATATTAGAAGCCTTGGATATTTATAGGCAAGATGAGCAAGCACATAAAGTAGCTATTGCACAGTTATATGATATGTTGGGGAGGGTCTATACCTTAGAACAAGAATATGAACAAGCTTTATTTTGTTATCAAGGTACCGAAAAAAGATATAAGGAGTTGTATGGAGAGGAAACAGAGGCTTTTGCTGAAGTTTATCGAAATATGGCTACAGTTTATTATGAATTGGGGGATACTTCTAATGCTAGTTTATATTTTAAGAAGGCACTAAACATAGCTTATGACAAGAATTTAACCATGATTATAGTCGATACTTATATAGAGATGGGTAATTTAATCAATATTAATTATTTTCAGAATGCCTTAAATCTTCTTTTGCCCAATTTTAAGGGGCAGTCTATATATGATAATCCTTCATTGCAAGATGTAAAAAATGGCTGTAGGAATTATAAAAAAATGCTCGATTTATTAAATCGAAAGTTAGACTGGTTAGAGGATAACCGAGAGGCCCAAAATGATACCTTTAACTATAAATTAGCAAAAGTTACCTTAGATTTAGTAGAGAAATCTGACAGTATTTGCAAATATATCCTAAGTGAGCATGTTAGCCCAAATGATCAAAAAGAATTTTTGTCCTTATTTGGTAATATATATAACCAAAGTCAAAAGATATGTTGGGATTTGTATGCTCTTACTAACAAAGAAAAATATCTAGATAGAGGATTTTATTTTTCAGAGCAGTATAAGTCTTTTTTGTTAAAAGATGCATTAAAAGTAGGTGAGGCATTGAGTTTTGGAGGCGTGCCTACTGAAATTCGGCAACAACAGCAAAATATTCGAAAGGAGTTGGCTAGCCTAAAGGCTGAATTATTGGAATTGAAAGCAAATAATGACACTATAAATATTCCGATTAAATCTAAAGCTATTTTAGACTTGGGGAATCAGTTGAATACATTAAAAAAGCAAATAGAAAAGGATTATGCTAAATACCATAAGTTTAAAAATGGTGATGCTCCTATTAGTACAAGTCTAGTACAAGAACAGTTGTTGGACCCTAATACTGTATTATTGGAGTACATGGTTGGAGATAGTGCTACTGTGTTGCATGTGATAACAAAAGATAAGATTCAGGTGTATAAAACAATAAACCAGAGATCTTTAAGTAGAAAAATAAAACAACTATTATTAAAGCTAAAAAATCCATTGTTGTCAGACTTAGAACTATTTGCAAAAGATGCTTCTGACTTATATAAGTTGTTGCTAAAACAACCGCTTTCTAACCTTCCTGAAGAGGTAAATAAACTCATTATTATACCTGATAAGGATTTAGTCAATTTGCCATTTGAAATACTTCTGACAAGTGATGGAGGACAACCTACCTTACCTTATAATAAATTACCATATTTAATACGGAAATATACAGTCAACTACAGTTATTCAGCAGCTTTGCTGCATGAAAACAAAAAGGAGAAGCCAATAGCTTCTGCCAAAATATTAGCAATGGCTGCAAGTTATGACACAAGTATTATAACTAACACTTCTAGGATGCCTTATATCCAAAAAATGCGAAAAACATTGGATTCTTTGCCTTATGCAACGGCTGAGATAGAGTATTTAGAGCGTGTTTATGAAGGACGGTTTTTGTATGGAGAGGCAGCTAATGAACAACGATTTAAGCAGTTAGCAGATAGTTTTTCTATTATACATTTAGCTCTGCATGGTTTGACCAATAAATCTATGCCTATGTTTTCGGGGTTGTTCTTTTCCGAAAATTCAGATACTTTAGAGGATAATATGTTGTTTTTACATGAGATTAGTAATCTAGATTTAAAGACAAACATGGTTGTTTTGAGTGCTTGCGAAACAGGGATAGGGCGCTATGCAGAAGGAGAGGGAGCTTTGAGTTTAGCACGTGCTTTTATGTATGCAGGCACACCAAGCATAATTATGAGCTTGTGGTCTGTTAATGATTTATCTACTAAGGTGCTGATGACTACTTTTTATAAGCAATTGAGTCAGGGCATAACTAAAGATGAAGCACTTCGACAAGCCAAACTCCAATATTTGGATAGTCAAAAAGGTTTGGCAGCGCACCCTGCCCTTTGGGCAGCTTTTGTGCATTTGGGTGATACGCAGTCGATTACGATTCCTAAAAAAATAAGTAATATGCCTTTGTATCTAGGAATAGGAGGGTTGCTACTTGCTGCCTTGATCTTGCTAGGGCGTTGGCGATTGTTGGCTAATGCTAGAAAAGAAGTTTAATTTAACAAAGAGTCAACTCTAGCATTAGGACTTGGTATATTGAGCGTATCATTAGTCTCAGGCGCATTATGAATCTCAAATGTCCAACCAGCCTGTTCTACCAATATTCTAATGATTTCTAGTGTTTCTATACCTTCCTCTTTTGCTTTTTCCATAAGAGGGCCTTTTTTTACCTCTTTTTCCAGTTTAGATTTAGCCACCTTACCTATTGCTGTTAAATCTTCTTCCGAAAAACTATTGAACATACCCTCAGACATATCATAATATTCTAAATCGTGGTCAATAGATAGTACTTCAGGTTGAGGCAAATCACGCACATAGAATATTTTATTGACCTCATCAGCCTCAAAAGTAGCTTTTTGTAGGTCATAACCTACCGAAACCTTAGCCTTGACTTTGATAATGGCCTTTTTGCTCAAAAAACTAATATCTGACCAATAAAAATCTTTGTATTCGTGTAGGTTGGCAAATTCACCTTCTACTGTAATGAGTTTAGCTACTTTTTTGACACGCTCAAGTAGCATTTCATGACTTTGGGTTTGATGAGGTTTTCCCTTTGCTCCAAAATAATTGGCATACAAAAATGCACCTACCACAGCTCCAAAAAGGAAGAATCCGAAAGAATCTATAAGTTTCATATAGTATAATAGTCTATTTAAAATTCGAGAATGAACATTAATATTAAAGTAATCTAAACGATAAAACAAATATTTGTATCTACAGATTGCATTCTACAACTAAATATCCAGAATATTAATTTCATTAATTTTTGATTTATTGGTAATTTAGACGCTATAACCAAATTATCAATCACTTCAATAGTTTGTAGGTCCTAAATTTATGTGATCAAGAAAGATTTATAGGCTATTCAAAAATTCAAAAACATACAAAATGAGTTCTTTTAAGGGAAAAACAGTTTTTATCACAGGTGGAAGTCGTGGTATTGGTAAAGCAATTGCTTTACGTCTAGCTAAAGAAGGTGCGAATATTGTGATTGCAGCTAAAACTGCAGAACCACATCCTAAGTTGCCTGGCACTATCTATACTACAGCAGAAGAAGTAGAAAAAGCAGGAGGAAATGCCTTGCCATTGATTGTAGATGTAAGAGAAGAAGATATCGTGCAAGCAGCAGTAGACAAAGCTGTAGAAACATTTGGAGGAATTGATATTTTGATCAATAATGCAAGTGCGATTAAATTGCTCAATACTGAGTATATGACCATGAAGCGTTATGATTTGATTCACTCTGTGAATACAAGAGGAACATTCTTGACAACTAAATTGTGTCTACCTCACCTCAAAAAAGGAAATAACCCTCATATTCTAAACTTATCACCACCTCTTAATATGGACCCTAAGTGGTTTGGAGGTTTTGTAGCATACACTATGTCTAAGTACGGAATGAGTATGTGTGTATTAGGACACTCTGAAGAATTTAGAGATTATGGTATTGGTGTCAATGCACTATGGCCACGTACTGCTATCGATACGGCTGCTGTTCGTTATGAGATAGGAGGCGAAGAAATGGCTCGTCAATGTCGTACGGTAGATATCATGGCTGATTCTGCTTATCACATTTTGAAAAGAGATAGCAAAGCCTGTACAGGCAACTTTTTTATAGACGATGAAGTCTTGAAAGAAGAAGGAATCACAGATATGGACCAATATGCTGTAGACCCTACACAAGAATTACAAATGGACTTTTTCATTTAGAAAATAAATCTAAAGCTTTTAGGCACTCGCCTGAAAGCTTTTTTTATACCTTTGTGTTAAATTCTAATCAGAATAGAACTGCTCAGCTTTTATTTAATCATTAGTCTATACATATTGTTAGACTCTTAATTCAATTTAAACAAGGATTATGGATACCTTAATCAAAGTTAATCAAGAAACTCAAAAAGATGCAATGCCTCTTTTAGGGACAGATTATGTAGAGTTTTATGTAGGCAATGCCAAACAAGCTGCTCATTATTATCAGTCAGCTTTTGGATATGAATTGGTAGCTTACAGAGGTCCGGAAACAGGTTGTAAAGAAACGGCTTCCTATGTATTGCAACAAGACAAAATTCGTTTGGTCTTAACTGCTGCCTTATTTCCTGATAGTCCAGTAGCAGAACACGTCAAAAAACATGGCGATGGTGTCAAAGTATTGGCATTGTGGGTAGATGATGCAGAAGCTAGTTACAAAACAGCTTTGGAGCGTGGGGCTAAGTCAGCAGGAGAACTTCAAGTTTTGACTGATGATGATGGAGAGGTACGTACTGCGTCTATCTGTACTTATGGTGAGACGATTCACACTTTTGTAGAGCGCAAAAACTACAAAGGAGCATTTATGCCAGGATTTGAGGCTCGCAAAAGCACTATGGATGTCAAATCTACTGGTTTGATGTATGTAGATCACTGTGTAGGTAATGTAGGATGGGGCGAAATGAACACTTGGGTAGAATACTACCAAAAAGTAATGGGTTTTAATTTGTTGATTACTTTTGATGATAATGATATTTCTACAGAATACACTGCTTTGATGAGTAAGGTAGTTTCTAACGGAAATGGTTATGTCAAATTCCCAATCAATGAGCCTGCTAAAGGCAAAAAACGTTCTCAAATAGAAGAATACATTGATTATTATCAAGGAGGAGGAGTACAACATATTGCTGTTGCTACCAAAGATATTATATCAACAGTAGATATGCTACGTAAAAATGGTGTAGATTTCTTGTATGTACCAGATAATTACTATGAGGATGTGACAGAAAGAGTAGGCAAAATTGAAGAAGATTTGGAGGAATTGAAGCGATTAAATATTTTAATTGATAGAGATGACGAAGGTTATTTATTGCAAATTTTCACCAAACCAGTTCAAGATCGCCCAACTGTATTTTATGAAATAATACAGCGCAATGGCGCAAAATCCTTTGGTAAAGGGAATTTTAAAGCATTGTTTGAATCTATAGAGAGAGAGCAAGCATTGAGAGGTACTTTGGATAAATAAACTTTTTTTCAAAAAAAAAGTTACAACCATACACCAAAATGCAATTCCCTTACATCTACTTTAGATACAACTTAGAGGGAGTTGCATTTTTTTATTAGCTTTGGGGCGCTGAAGCTAGAAATCAAGGAAAAAGAAGGAAGGCTCAAAAGTGAAAAAGTCACAAAACTTGACACTTCCTGACACATTAATTCTCAAAAATTTTGTTTTGTAACATTAATTTACAATTTTTGTGCGTCTTACCCTTGCTGTATAGCATTTAGGAGAGGTGTCAGAGCGGTCGAACGAGCACGCTTGGAAAGCGTGTGTATCTTAACGGGTACCGCGGGTTCGAATCCCGCTCTCTCCGCCATTGTTTTAGGAATAGAGATTTTTTTTAATACCAAGTAATTTTATTTTCAAATAAATAATTGTAAAACCCTCTTTAGTTATGAAAAAGTGTTTTGCTTTAATGTTGGTGATGTTTTTGAGCGTTTTCGCTTACAACAACACTGCTTATGCTCAAGATCCAGATAGTCCTGCTGTAACGCAAGATCAGCCACCAGTGACTACACCTGACAACCCACCAGCACCAACGCCTGTCAACGCTGACGAACCAGTGATAGAGCGTTCTGCACATCAAGTTGTAAAAAAATACTTCATCGATGGTGGATGGCAATTTATGGCCATCGTATTAGTTTGTTTAATCTTAGGATTAGCTGTCGCTATTGAGCGTATTATTACGCTTAGTTTGGCTACTGTCAACACTAAGAAATTATTAGGCCAGTTAGAGGGCGCCATTTCTAATGGTGATGTCGAAGCTGCTAAAAACATCTGTAAATCAACGCCTGGCCCAACAGCAGAGGTGCTTGGAGAAGGTCTTCGTCGTGTAGATGAAGGTATTGATGCAGTTGAAAAAGCTATTGTATCTAATGGTAGCGTACAAATGGGACTTTTAGAAAAAGGTCTAGTTTGGTTAGCATTATTTATTGCCTTAGCTCCGATGTTAGGATTTATGGGTACAGTACTTGGTATGATCGAAGCATTTGATGCGATCCAAAGTGCTGGTGATATCCAACCTTCATTAGTAGCAGGTGGTATTAAGGTAGCACTTTTGACTACAGTATTTGGTTTGATCGTAGCAATTATCCTTCAAATCTTTTACAACTATATTACTTCAAAAGTAGATGGCCTTGTTAACTCTATGGAAGATGCAACTATTGGTTTAGTAGATATCTTGATAGATAATAGAGCTGTAGCCTTTGGTGGTAACAGTACTAATAATAACGAAGCATAGTCTTGTCTTACAAATCTTATAAAAAACTATATCACTCATGATAGGAGCATATCAGTTTTTGAAAAAATATGGTGTAGCCATCGGATTCGGACTTGGTGCTGTGTTGGCTATACTTACTTTTGCAATAATTTTAGGAGGATATCCTGACGGGAATCCCAATATCGAAGAGTTAAATAAGAATCATTCTGACCTATTTAATTTTGGGTTGTATGCAGCTTACTTTTTACTTATAGTAGCTATTGCAGTTACTATAATTGCACCAGTCATCTATATGGCAATGAATCCTAAGGATTCTGTCAAAATCCTAATAGGTGTAGGTGTAATGATAGTATTGTATTTTATTACAAATGCTATGGGTGATGGTACTGTTACTGTTGAAATGTTCAAGAGTGATGATTCTTTGCTAACAGCTGAACAAGTGGCTAATTTCAAAGTTGGCGAAACACAAACATCTGCTGTCAAATTTGCTGACGGACTTATCCTTTTTGGATATGTAATGATGATTGTTGCGTTTGTCTTAGTTTTAGCTGCAGCTATTCGTGACTTTATTAAGGGGCAATAGGCCTATATTTTCAAATTAGCTCATTACTATAAATTATGGCTAGGAGAAAAGTTCCAGAAATCAATGCAGGGTCAATGGCAGATATTGCTTTCTTGTTGTTGGTGTTCTTTTTGGTAACAACTACCATTCAGACCGACTCAGGACTTAGTGTCTTGCTTCCTCCTTATGTAGAGGAGCCGCCACCACCCGAAAAGAAAAATATTCGTAACGTATTTGCTGTGCAAATCAACGCAATGGATCAGATATTGGTACGTGATAAACCCATGAAATTGGAGAATATCCGTGAGTTTGCCAAAGAGTTTATTCTGAATCCTACTAAACGTGCAGATTTGTCAGAGTCGCCTAAAAAGGCTGTTATTTCATTATTGAATGATAACGGTACTTCTTATGGTACTTACGTGGGAGTATACAATGAACTAAAAGCTGCTTATAATGAGCTTTGGGAAGATGCTGCTCAAGCAAAGTATAGCAGAGCATATCCTGATTTAACCAAAGAAGAACGAAAAGATGTACGTTCAAATATTCCGTTGGTTATCTCAGAAGCAGAGCCTACATCGTTTGATGATGCTCCTCAATAAGCAGAGAATAAACTACTCAATATTCTAAAAGGGCCTTTCAGAATACTATCTCAGTCTATTTTACTAACAAAATAAATGAGATGGTTATGATCGGAAAAAAGAGAAAGTTACCCAAATTGGGTGCAGGGTCAATGGCAGATGTAGCATTTTTATTGCTTATCTTCTTCTTAGTGACAACAACAATCCAGTCGGATGCAGGGATTATGAGTTTGTTACCTCCTTATCAAGAGGATAAAACTAAACGAGAAATACCTAGACGTCAAGTTTTGGATATTCAGATTAATGCAAATGATGAGTTGTTGGTGCGAGGAGAAACTATGGAGTTAAATAAACTGCGAGCGTTTGCTAAAGAGTTTATCTTGAATCAAGATAAAAAGGAAATTTGGCCTTCAACCCCTAAAAAAGCAGTAGTATCTCTTATTAATGATAAGGGTACTTCTTACAAAAAATATTTGGGTACATACAATGAACTGAAGGCAGCTTATCGCGAATTATGGGACGATATAGCTATCCAAAAGTGGAATGCAAAATACAAGGATTTATTGCCAGAGCAACGTAAAGAGGTTCGCCAAGAGATACCTTTGGTTATTTCAGAAGCAGAACCAACAGACTTTGATAAGGGGTAAATTTTAAGAGGGTTGATTTAACTCTAATTCTAAAAATATTTATAACACTTGCTATTATGGCTAAGTTTTCTAAAAAGAATAAAAAGGACGCTCCTGCGATTACCACTGCATCACTGCCAGATATCGTATTTATGTTATTATTCTTCTTTATGGTAGTAACAAAAATGCGTGATAGTGAACTAAAGGTAAAGATTCAAGTGCCTACAGCTACTGAGCTCCAAAAATTGGAGAAAAAATCATTAGTAAGTCACATCTTTATTGGTAGTCCAACTGCGAAATACGCTAGAATCTTTGGTACAGCTCCTCGGATACAATTGAATGATCAATTTGCTGATCCTGCGGATATCCCTCAATTCATTAATAATGAAAAGGATAAAGTGCCTAACCCTAAATTGCACAGAGCAATGACTGCTGCAATGCGTGTAGATGAAGGCGTCAAGATGGGTATTGTAACAGATGTAAAAACAGAATTGCGTAAGATAGATTTCCGTAAAGTAAGTTATTTAGCTGCTGATCGCGGAGAACTACCAGAATAAGAAATTTTAAGTTTTAGCTATAAAGCACCTTTCTTCTTATGAAGAAAGGTGCTTTTGCGTTTAAGAAGCATGTATTTGTAGACCTAAAAGCTTGATATTAGAGGGCTTCTTATTACCTTTGGATAGTCCTACCTAAACTAGTGATCATAAATATTTAATCAATATGGCTAAGAAACCATCCAACAAAAGAAAAAAACAGCAAAAAAAGGATGCTGCAAAAACAAAAGCTAGCTCCAAGAAGGTTCAAAAAACAGAAGTATCTGCAAAAAAAGAATCTGTAAAAAAGATGCCAAAAGTAGCTGTAGATCTTTTTGAACAAACGTTGGGCGACAAGTCTAAATATGTAGCATTAGGAGCTTTGTTTTTTATAGCTATATCTATATATGGAGGTTTTTTATTAGGCAATGATGTGTTCTTGTTCAAGGATATAGGGAGTGATACCATCAATGTATTTTATCCTAACCTCTATCTGATTTCCGAATATTTGGGAACAGAAGGTATTCCTGCTTGGTCTTTCAGGCAAGGAATGGGACAAAATATTTTACCATTTAGTATTGTAGATCCATTCAACTGGTTTTTATGTTCTTTTTGGGGACAGGAAAACCTAGCAAAAGGAATTGCATTTATTGAGTTTTCTAAGATATTATTAGCTGGAGCTGCATTTTATGCCTACTTGAGAACTATGAAGCTAAGCTACTATCCATCTATAGTCGGAGCTATGCTCTATGCCTTTAGTGGATTTATGATGATAGGGAGTGGTTGGTATATATTTACGACAGAAGGTCTGTATATGGCTTTGTTGTTCTTATCATTTGAACGATTATTGATAAAGAAAAAATGGTTGTCCTTCCCTTTGGCAGTCATGCTTATTGTTATCACTCAACCAGTCAACCTTTTTGTAATGGGGCTGCTTTTGGGAGTATATAGCATTTGTAGGATGTTAGATGTTTATGAATTTGATTTGAAAAAAACAGGAATAACTATCTTATCTATGGCTGCTCTGGTAGGTATTGGAGTAGGTATGGCTAGTATTTCGTTATTACCTCAGTTAGATCAAATGTTGAACAGTCCAAGGGTGTTGGGAGATGCCTCTTTCTTTGATACTTTAGGTGATAAATCGATGTTTAGTACAGTAGATGCTAAACAGGGAATTACGATTATAGGGCGGATGTTTGCCAATGATTTTTTGGGAACAGCTAGTAAATTTACAGGATGGTACAATTACTTAGAGGCCCCCATGCTTTATGCAGGTTTAGCTACCTTCTTATTGATTCCTCAAGCTTTTGCCTTGATGGCCAAACGTCAACGAATAATATATGGAGTCTTTTTAGGAATAGTACTGTTGCCATTGATTTTCCCATTTCTTAGATATGGAGTCTGGTTATTTGCAGGAGATTACTATCGCTTATATTCTCTTATTGTGATTATGGGAATGTTGTATATGGCTATCTATGGCTTGCACCTTATACATAAGGAGAAAAAGGTTAATTATATAGCATTGGCAGGAGGTTTTATATTTACAATGGGCTTGTTGTATTATCCCTTTGGTAATGCTGCAGCACATCAAGTAGTAGTAGATAGTACTACACAAAGTTATGTAATGTTCTTTTTGGTCTTGTATACAGCCTTGATTGCCTCTTGGAATATGGAAGGTTTTAGAGCAATGACTAAACCTATTTTTCTGATATTAGTGGCAATAGAGCTAATTAGTTTTTCTAAACCAACCTTGACTGGACGAGATGTAGTTACGAAGGCAGAGTTGACACAGAAGAAATATTATAATGATTATACAAAAGATGCAATGGCTTATGTTGCATCTGTAGATCAAACTCCTTTTTATAGAACAGAAAAGACTTATTTTTCGGGAGGTGCTATACATTCTAGTATTAATGATGCTAAGGTACAAGGGTATTATGGCACTAAATCTTATCACTCTTTTAATCAGCTTAACTATATTCGATTTTTGGATGCAGTTGGGATAATTGATGCTAAGGTGGAGTCACAAACTCGATGGGCACCAGGATTAGCTGCTAGACAGTTGGTCAATATGATGGCTAGTAATAAGTATATTTTGGCTAAAGGTGATCCAAATATGCAAGTAGGACATGGATACAAAGCCATACAAACAGTAGGAGATGTACATGTTTTCCAAAATCAGAATTTTATACCCTTTGGGTTTACTTATGAGCAAGTATTAAGTCGATCTTCTTTTGATAAACTTAGTAATTTGAAAAAGGATATTACTCTCTTGAATGCAGCAGTTATAGAAGACGATCAATTGTCAGAGTTTAGTGCATTTAATTTTTATGATACTACTACTATTGCTGCAAACTACACCTTAGATATGTTGGCTGCAGATGCAAAATCTAG
This sequence comes from Aureispira sp., assembly GCA_024222455.1. GTDB lineage: Bacteria > Bacteroidota > Bacteroidia > Chitinophagales > Saprospiraceae > JAAEPD01. The sequence goes on along the minus strand of JAAEPD010000115.1, from coordinate 10,524 downwards.
AGGTCAAGTAGCTTTGAATATTACTGATTTTTCTCAAAATAATATAAAAGGAGACATCGATTTAGCTAAAGAAGGTTTGTTGTTTTTCTCCATGCCTTTTGACCAAGGTTGGTCTGCTACTATTGATGGTCAAGCAGCCAAGTTAAGGTTAGCTAATGTAGGGTTCACAGCATTGCTAGTACCTGCCGGAAAGCATACTATAGAGTTGAATTATAGTGTCCCTTATTTACAAAGAGGTTTCTATTTATCATTAATCTCTGCGTTGATACTAGGTGCTGCTTATTGGTGGTTCAATATCAAAAACAAGCCTAAAGATGCTACTCAAGAAAAGAAACGTCCTGTAGAAAGGAGTGAAGATGATGCAGAAGAAGGAATGTTTTATGATAATAAAGATGAAAATGTAGAAGACCCCAAAGAATAATTGGGGCTTCCCTTATTGGTAACGCTTAATTACTTGATCACAAGCTTTATCCAACATTTGGTAAACATTCTCAAAACCATTGTCACCCCAATAAGGATCAGGAACATTGATATTTCGAACAGGTTCTACCTCATTCATGATTAGTCGAACTTTTTCTTTTTGTGCAGCAGTTTTGCAAAGTTTTAGGACATTTTGGTAGTTAGAACTATCCATAACATAAATAATATCAAAATTGCTTAGATCGCTAGTTACAATTTGCCTAGAGTGTTGATAAGTTATATCTAAATCATGTTGGCGAGCGACCTGAATGGAACGTTGGTCAGGCAATTCACCAGCATGATAAGCACTAGTTCCTGCAGAATCGACAGTCCAATCCAAACCTAATTCATTAGCTTTATGTTGCAATATACCTTCAGCTAAAGGAGAACGACAAATATTACCTAAACAGATCATTAGTATTTTCATGGGTAGTATTTTATATTTATGTACTATTAACAATTGAAGCTGTTTAAAAATATTAGGTCATTCTTAAACAACTTCATTATAAACAAATTTAATAAAAACAGAGAAGAACTGCTTTATCTGCTATCTTCAAATTCGCATATTAATATTCTATGTATAATTCTTTTGATCTCGATGAGACTATTGTTGCTATAGCTACTCCTGCTGGAAGTGGTGCTATTGCAGTTATTCGCCTTTCTGGGAAGAATGCAATAACTATAGTTGATAATTTATTTAAGAGCAAAAAACTCATTGAACAAGCTACACACACCATCCATTTAGGATATATCCGAGACGAAAAAAATGTAATTGTAGACCAAGTGCTAGTTTCTTTATTTAAAGAACCCAACTCCTATACTAAAGAGAATGTAGTAGAAGTTTCTTGTCATGGCTCTCGATTTATACAACAACGATTGATTGAGCTGTTTTTGCGTCAAGGTGCTCGAATGGCTAGAGAGGGGGAGTTTACTTTACGTGCTTTTCTAAATGGTCAAATGGATCTTTCTCAGGCAGAAGCTGTTGCTGATTTGATCTCTGCAGATTCGGAGTCTGCTCATCAACTAGCCTTGCAGCAAATGCGAGGAGGCTTTTCGGATGAGATTCAAAAACTTAGAGAAGATTTAATCCATTTTGCGAGCTTAATTGAGTTAGAACTAGATTTTGGAGAGGAAGATGTTGAGTTTGCAGATAGAGATGATCTTAAAGAATTGGTGAATAAAATACAAACCTTACTAAAACGCTTATTAGATTCTTTCCAGTTAGGGAATGCTATTAAGAATGGTATCAATACGGTGATTGCAGGTCGTCCCAATGCTGGTAAATCTACTTTACTCAATGCTCTGCTCAATGAAGATCGAGCAATAGTATCTGCTATAGCAGGAACAACTAGAGATACCATCGAGGAGGTTTTGAATATAAAAGGTGTTGAGTTTAGGCTAATTGATACTGCTGGTATTAGAGAAGCAGGAGATCAAATAGAGGCTATTGGCGTGGAAAAAACACTAGAAAAAGTGGCGCAATCTTCAATTTTGGTTTATGTTTATGATATGACAACTCTAAAAGCTCCTGATGTTAAAGCAGACTTAGATAAGCTTTATAAAGAGGGCATGAAGGTTTTAATGATTGCTAATAAGTGCGATGAATATTATAGTATCCATGATAATGTTCGTTACCATATGGAAAAAGAGGCAAGCGAAAAGGGCTGGGATCAAATTTTTGAAGATTTAGGCACTAAAGGGTTTTACTATAGAGAAATCACCGCAAAAGAAAAGAGAGGCTTAGATGGTCTAAAAGAGGATTTGTATAATGCAGTGTTGGATGGTGAGTTAATGCAAGGAGATGTAGTGGTTTCCAACCTTAGACACTATGAAGCTCTGCAAAAATCGAATGAGTCTTTAGATAAGGTTTTGGAAGGCTTACAGATGGGGATAACAGGTGATTTTTTGGCAATGGATATTCGTCATGCACTGCATCATTTAGGAGAAATAACTGGTGAAATTTCTACGGATGATCTGTTGGGTAATATTTTCTCCAATTTCTGTATTGGAAAGTAACCGCCGCAAAGTAAATAAATATTAAAAATAAATAATAGTACTGTAGAGCCCTTTTTTAGGGCTTTTTTTATGTCCTGTTGCTTCTGTTTGTTTTGTGTTGTTATGTGAATAGTTTGTTTTTATTTGTACCTTTTTTGTATCTTTGTCTTGAGGTACAAGAAATAGAGGCTTTTTGCCTTATCTTTTTATACAAGTTGCAACAATGAGAAACTTGCAGCATTGCAAAGTCAGAACAAGCACTATATAATGAGTTCAAATATTAGAGTAAACCGTATTTGTCAGTATTGCCAAAAAGAGTTTATAGCCAAAACAACTAAAACAAAATATTGTGGAGATGTATGCGCCAAACGTGCATATAAAGACAGAAAGCGAAAAGAAAAGATAGAAGCCTCTAATGAGCAAACCAAAAAGAGCAAAACTAAATCTATAGAAGAAATACAGGCTAAAGACTTTTTGACAATTGCAGAAGCTTGTGAATTATTGTCTGTTAGTCGTTGGACAATATGGAGAGCCATTAAGCGAAATGAACTAAACGCTGGAAAGATTGGAAGGCGTGTAATACTAAGACGTTCAGATATTGAAAGCTTATTTATGCAATAGGAATGCGCTAAAAATAAAAACCCCGAACATAGCTTTTGTTTGCAGACGAACTATGAACAGGGTAATTTGAAAAATCAAACTGTCATAAAATTAATGAAAATTCAGTTCAATTTACCAACCAATGAGGCGTTTTTTAATCGTTACGCTACATTAGTACCCACCTTATCCAAATTAGGCATCATTGCTCAACTGATTTCAGGACTTACTGAAATTGGAATTATTTACAGTATAATCCTTAGTAGAGTTAGCGAATTTGCCCCCAATAGAGCTGTTTTATTGGCTGTTGTTGGTGCAATAATCGGAACGCTATTTTTAGAAGTAGGATTGAGGAAGTTTGCCCCTTATACTATCAAAGCATTTTTGTACAAACGATTCAAAGGGCTTGATTTAGCAATGACTATTTTTATAGTAATTGTTTGTATTGGGCTTTTAAGTGTATCTGCTTTATTGAGTTTTCAGGGGAGCAAAGAATTGGTAAGTATAGCCAGTCCACCCCCAAAACTAGAAAGTACTACTGCTATAGATAAGACATATCAAACTAAAAAGGTTGAACTCAATGCTTTATTCTCTACTGATAGTACAATCATTACAACAGGGTATTTGAGCCAAATACAAGCAGAGAACAAACGCTTTGAAGCCAAAATTGCAGCACATCAAAACAACCTCAACCGCTATACCCAAAAAGAAAAAAGAACAGGTAAGAGTTATCAAAGTAGAAAAGAATCTATCCAACGAAAAATTAAGGCATTAGAAGTAGAACAAGCTGAACAGATAGCCCAACTAGAAGCAGGACAAGCAAAGGAATTAAAAACTTTGGTAACTACTAATAGAAATGATTTACAACGTATAGAAAATCTTTATTTATTAGGATCCAACACAATCAAAGCTTCAAATACTAATGCTATTGATAAAGCAGCAAATACTACTTCTCATTATGGTAATGGTTTAGCATGGTTTACAATTATATGTCTTTGTGTATTTATCTTTTCAGTAATATTGGAACAGATACACAAAAAAGGTAGTGGTATAGAGCAGGTTGCTTTACCTAACCAATATTATTTTTCACAGTCAATAGCTACCGATTTTGTAAATATGCTTAGTGATAAGTTCAATTACAAGTTGAGAACTAGAATACAAGAATGGGCAATCAATACACCAGCACCACCATTACCCACCGCCCCACCTCAACTATATGATCTAGCTGAAGCTAAACAGCAACGATTAATTTTTAAGGTTGCCAATACTAAAGAGCAGCATTATCTTTTGAATAATGAACTGCCTGAACTAGATGCTCAAAAAGCAACCATAATTCAAAAAGATGCAACAGCAATCAATACTGAATTAAAAGAGTTAGAGCCTATCATCTTAAAATATCTCAAATCTTACTTGGAGTTGAACAAGTCCAATTTGAATGAAGAAGCCCAACAAATAGAACTAAAAGCTGAACAGGTTATTAAAGCTTATTTAGGAGAACAGGCAACTATTGAAAATATAAGTACTCTTAAAACTGCAATTATAGATTTTATAGAAGGTAACGCCCCAAATCCTTTTGAACAGCACCACCGCAAACCTATAGGTTTTAATACTAAAGATACCAATAAAGAAAGCCCTATACGAAAATCGTATAACGATACACCACCACCTAAGCAACGTACTTGTGTGCATTGCTCAAAAAGTTATGAGTACAGACACCACAAACAAAAGTATTGTACTAATGAATGTAGAATAGAAGCATGGGAAAAGCGAACAGGTAAAACACTAAAATTGAAAAAGAAAAAATAAATATAGAAGCAATGGGAATCAAAGTAACATTAAGAAAAAAGGTAATTTTAAAAGGTCGTGAAAGTCTGTATCTTGACTTTTATCCAGCTATACTAAACCCTAAAACAGGCAAAACTACTAGGAGGGAATTTTTAAAATTGTATATACATCAAAAGCCTAGAGATACTTCTGAGAAAAATAAGAATAAAGAAAATTTAGCACTAGCTAAACATATATGTCAAAAAAGGGAAAATGAACTAAATAAGCCTGAAATATATACAGCATACGAAAAGGAACGACTAAGACTAAAAGAGCTTGGAGAGCGTGACTTTATAAGCTACTTTGAAAAACTAACTAATAAGCGCATAGGCTCAAATAAAAGCAATTGGGCTTCAGCTTTACATTACCTTAAAGATTTCACGAAGGGTAGTATTAAGTTTTCAGAGTTGAATGAATCTATTTTTGAAGATTTCAAAGACTATCTGCTGAAAGCAAAAAGTAGAAGAAGTGCAAAAGCAAAAATAGCTCATAATACAGCAGTTTCTTATTTTAATAAAGTCAAAGCAGCACTAAAACAAGCGTTTAGAGATAACTTATTGCAAACAGATTTGAATGCAAAGATAGCTTCCATAAAAGAAGTAGAAACAATAAGAGCTTACCTAACTAAAGAAGAACTCAACCAATTAATTAAAACAAAATGTAATTATCCTCTATTAAAGCAGGCTGCTTTGTTTTCAGCCTTAACAGGTTTACGATTTTCAGATATTCAAAAAATGGTTTGGGGGGAGTTAGAGTATATCAAGGATGAAGGTTACTCGATCAAGTTTAAACAGCAAAAAACTAAAGGCGTAGAGTTTTTACCAATTTCAAAACAAGCTTATGACTTATTAGGGGCAAAAGGTAAGCCCAATCAAAAAGTATTTGAGGGTTTAAAGTATTCTGCTTACCACAATAAACACCTGTTTCAATGGATAGGAGCAGCAGGTATTACTAAGGATATAACCTTTCATTGTTTTAGACATACTTATGCTGTTTTACAGTTATTAAGTGGTACAGATATTTATACCTTATCGAAACTGTTAGGGCATCGTGACTTAAAAACTACACTAGTGTATGCTAAGATAGTAGATGCAACAAAGCGTACAGCAGCGAATAAGATTCAATTAGATTTTGATAACGATTAAAAATGATACGATAATGGACTGGTTACTTAATTCTTATCCTATGCCCTTTGCTAAAGTAGACCTAAAGGATTTATTCCCTAAGTCTAAGAATCAAGAACAGATAGAATCTTATCGGTTTTATGAAGAAGATTTTATTCGATGGTATAATACTGTTTTTGATTTAGTGCCTAAAATTGGCTTATCTACGATGGAAGAAATTACGATAAAAGACCATCTAACCAGATTTAAGAATCTAAATATACCATTGTTTAAGCAGTATGAATTAATTGAACATCAATGGATGGTACTTAGGGGGAATATAGAATCTATATTATATGGAAAGTACCCTGAGTTTAAAAAGAGAGTAGGTTTTTATTTTAAAGAGCTAACTATTTTTAATTCTATAGAAACACTTGAAGGATCTGTTAAAGAAAAAATAAAATTTATAGAAAGGTTGTTAAATGAGTTAGAAATAAATGATTTAAAGGCAGGTAGAGAAGAGGGTAATTCAATACAACAAAAATTGCTCAAGGGTTTAAAAAAACGGTTAGAGTTTGAAGAAAAAGAGCACTTAGAAAAGGAAAAATTATCATTTGCTGCCCAAAAATTAAATGAGGATTTAAAAGAAGATAACTCAAGAACGAAAGAGTTAATTATTCAACAGTTTAAGTCTATGGATGTAAAAGGGTGGAACTATGCCTTTTTTAATGAAGAAAGCTATAAAACATTCATTGAAATTCTAACAGCATTTTTTGAACAAAGAGCTTATAACATTCCAGCTTCAAATATTAGACTAAGAAGTAGTTGTCGTACCAAATTAGCTAAAACATTAGGGAGCATATATAAAGAATTGAGTGAAGACCCCCTAAAAAGTAATACAGAATACTTTAAAATTATACAGGTTTTAAGCCACTTTAGTAAAATGGTAGAAACGGATTTATACAAAGCATTAACAAGATAAACACTAATAAATTTAGTAACCCGTAAATACCACCTTTTAACCCGCAAATACCATAGTTATACTTGCAAAGTAAATATTATTAATAGTAATAAAAACTTTGTTAAATGATGGAATTAAGTTTCGACCAATTACCAGCAGCAGTACACCAGTTAAGCCAAAAGTTAGAGGCTATAGAAAAACTACTGCTCAACAGAAGAAAAGACCAATCTACAGAAGAAAAAGACGAATTACTAACAGTTCAACAAGCAGCAGAATTTCTAATCCTAAGTGTACCTACCATATACAGCAAAGTAAGTAGGGGCGAACTACCAGTTATGAAGCAAGGTAAACGTTTATATTTTTCTAAAGAGGAATTGATGGAATACCTGAAAGCAGGGCGTAAAAAGACAAATACAGAATTGGAGGCAGAAGCAGAAGCCTATTTAGCGGAAACAAAAAAAGGGTTGAATTATGGGAAATAACCACAAAAATAACCCTATAAAGAAGCAGGGTAAAGATACTACAAATCAAGAAGAATTGCAATTTAGATTATCTGAAAGCCCACAAAACAAAGAGTGTATGAAGGATATACTAAACCCTAAGTTTGATGAACTAGATAGTCCTGAAACTATCAACAGTCATATAGAAGAATTATTGAAGCCTGAAGAACTAATGACTTCTAGTAAGATTTTGACAAAGCTATTAGAGCAATTTGAACCATTAGATTTTGAAGCCTTAGCATTTCCTAAAGTAGAGAAATTAAGGAAAAGGCTAAATTCAGTTGATAAAGAAAGCGATGAAGCAAAGGATATTCATAAAGAATTGAATAAGATAAAGCTCAATACTAGGCACTATACAGTATTGGCTATAGATAATATTTTAGACTTAGCTAAACAGAATAATTGGGGGCTTTGCAAGCGACATAATTTTAATTATTTGTACAATGCTGCCTTTTGGGAAGAAATTGATAAAGATGATTTTCAACGTTTTTTAGGACAAGCAGCCGAACAGATGCAAGTACCTAAATTTGCAGCAAAGTATTATCAATTTAGAGATCACTTATTTAAACAATTCTTGTCAGAAGCTCATTTGCCAATATTAGACATTCCAAAAGATAAGGTACTAATCAATCTAAAAAATGGAACGTTTGAAATAACTCCAAAAGGCAATAAGTTAAGGGCGTTTGACAGTTTAGATTTTCTCACTTATCAATTGCCTTTTGAATATAATCCTAAAGCAAAAGCACCAATCTTTGAAGCTTATTTGAATAAGGTGTTACCTGACAAGGAACGACAACAAGTACTAGCTGAATTTTTAGGTTTTGTATTTATCAAAAATAGGAATGTAGTTAAAGAAGAAAAAGCACTAATACTTTATGGAACGGGGGCAAATGGTAAATCTGTATTTTTTGAAGTAGTCAATGCTTTACTAGGAGAAGAAAATACAAGTAACTATTCATTGAGCAGCCTTACCAATGATAATGGCTACTATAGGGCTAAAATTGCAAATAAGCTAGTAAACTATGGTAGTGAAATTAATGGCAAATTGGAATCATCTATATTTAAACAATTAACTTCAGGTGAACCAATTGAAGCACGTTTACCCTATGGTGAACCCTTTACTTTGAAACAATACGCAAAACTAATTTTCAATTGTAATGAGTTACCTAAAAATGTAGAACATACAAATGGTTTTTTTAGACGCTTTTTAATCATTCCCTTTGATGTGACCATACCCGAACAGGAACAGGATAAACAATTGCATAGCAAAATCATTGATAAGGAATTGTCAGGTGTATTTAATTGGGTGCTGGAAGGATTAACTAGATTATTGCAAGCAAAACGATTTACACAATGCAATGCAGCTCAAGAAGCATTGGAGCAATATAAACTAGAATCTGACCCTATTAAGATGTTTTTGGAAGATATGGGATATACTAAATCCTTAGAATTTACTGAACCTTTGCAAGAATTATATAAAGAGTATAGAAGCTATAGTATTGATAATGGTTATCAACTTTGTGCTTCTAGAACCTTTAGTAAACGCCTAAAAAGTGCAGGCTACCAAGTAACAAGAAAGAATAAAGGAATGGTAGTTTATGCAGAAAAAAAAGTTGTTTTTTAACCTACACTATCTACACCATATACACCAATTAGCCCAAAAAGGGTGTAGGTAGTGTAGATAGTGTAGCAAGAAATAAACCTTTTTTTTACCAAAAAATCAAAATAACAATGCAGCAATACCAATATACCCTTCAAAACGGGGGGCAGAAATTTCTTTGCCCAAACTGTAATGAAAAACGCTTTGTACGCTATATAGACAGCCACAACAATAAACTATTACCTGAACAGTATGGACGTTGTGATCGAGAAGTAAGTTGTACTTATCATCTCAACCCCTATACAGATGGTTATGCTCAATCAAGTGAGCAAAAACAGCAGGGTAACAGCACAGTTTATAAGGTAAACTACCAAATTATACAAAAGCCCAAAGTAGATCCTAAATACATACCCAAAGAGGTATTAATGAAAACCTTAAAAGACTATGAGCAAAATATATTCATTCAGAATCTATTGAATAGAGTGGCTTATCCTTTTGACGCTAAGGATATACAAAAGGTAATTGAACTCTACTACTTAGGAACAGTCAGCAAAGGCTATCAAACAGGTGCAATTACTTTTCCTTTTATAGATCAATACAAAAATGTAAGAGCTATACAGGTAAAACTATTTGATAAGACAAATCATACAAAAAACACCAGCTTTTTACATTCCACTATAGAAAGAGCATACACCAACAGCAAAAAGCCTTTACCTCAATGGCTAATAGACTACAAAACGAACGATAAGAAGGTTTCTTGCTTGTTTGGAGAGCATTTATTGACTAAATACCCTCATAGCCCTATAGCGTTAGTAGAAGCCCCTAAAACGGCAATTTATGGAACATTGTATTTTGGTCTGCCTAATGGTAGTACTCAACAGTTCCTTTGGTTGGGGGTGTATAATCTAAGCAGCTTAACCTTTGATAAATGTAAGGTGCTAGAAGGTAGAACCGTTTGTTTGTTTCCTGACTTATCCAAAGGGGGCAAAGCGTTTGAGCATTGGAGCAAAAAAGCAAAAGAGTTTCAAGCCAAATTACCCAATACTAAATTTGTAGTATCTGACCTTTTAGAGAAAAATGCCAGCACTAAAGAACGCTTGGAAGGCTTAGACCTTGCAGATTACCTTATCAAACAGGATTGGAGGTTGTTTAGACCTCAACCAACACAAACTATTCCTACAAAAATTAAGCAGCCTGTATTGAATAGTCCTGTAATAGAAAAGGTAGATACACCAAAAAAAGTAATTCCTTTAGTTCAAGAACAAACAGCTTTTGTAGCTGCTAATGGTCAACTGTACATTAAAACACCTTTGGCAAATACATTTACAATCTATCCAAGTATAGAGGCGTACAACAAAAGGCAATGTTTACCAACCTTCAAACCTCAACAATTGAGAGATACTAGTCAATGTACACCTGTTTGTATTCAATTACCAAGTATGACTATAGATAGGAAAATAAAAAAAAAATTTAGGTTTCTAAATT
>JAAEPD010000114.1 GCA_024222455.1 Aureispira sp. | reverse complement strand
TACTCCAACATTAAGGTGGAAGTTCTAGAAATGAAGAATGAAGAATGAAAAATAAGGAAGAGGGGATAAAGGAGCTGATTTTACATTCTTAATTGTTCATTGATGTATTATTTATGACCCAATAGTCTAGAAAAAACTAAAAAAGAATTAAAAAAAAATTGCATAAAAATTGCACAAAAGCAAGCTTCAAAGCCTGTAACCATCAATGGTTACAGGCTTTTTTTTATGCCAATGCAAGACCTTTGCAACTACTGCAAGCCGCCTGCAACAATGCAAGATAGACTTGCTTGTATTGGCGGCTAAAACCTCGCAACTTTGTGATATACTAATTCTAAAACATAATTTATTTCATCACAAAAATTAGCGCAAAATGATCAGCACAAAACATCAAAAAAACTGGCACTATATTATGCTAGGGCTAGTTTATTTAGGATGCTTATGGGGAATGAGTAGTTGTGCAGTCGCACAAACACCAGAGCCTCAAGCACGCAATGTTATTGAAGAAAACAGTACCGAACAGGCTCCACCTGCCGAAGATTCTACTTACACACAGTTATTGACTAAGCTTGCAGACAGTAGTTTAGTGGCTACCTTATTTATGGCAGATAGTATAGAGGCCTACCTACTAGACGAATGGAGTACAGATACAAGTGCTGCCGTTTTTGAAGGATTCAATGTGTTGCAGCACATGACTACTGTAGACAGCCTAGAGCAGCAAACATTGCTTAGTTTATTACAAGACCCTAAGAGTTATTTTATTCCAGAAGATGGAAGCATGAAACGCTGTGGATTTACACCACATTTAGGTTTTGTTATCCACAACAGCATACAACCGCTCAAGGTGTTGGTCGCTACAAATTGTGACTTTATTCAATTTAATACAGAAAATAGTCAAGAGGCTTTGCTTATAGAATGTGATCCATCACATGGGCAATGGCAAGAACTAGGACAACAACTTTTTTCTACAAATTTCTAATCATTTTAAAACAGCACAATTATGAAAACAGTATTAAAAATAACGTGGGTATTATTATTATTTACCCTGCCATTTATGGCAAATGCTTCAACCATTTATCTTTTTATGGTCACAGCTAATGAAACAGGAATTGGTTCTGTGACTGATCGACAACAAATGAAAGGTTTTATACAACAAGTTGGCACCATGACAGGTATGGATGTTGAGATTAAAGATTTTTTGTTGGGTGATAATGCAATAGGAGGAGAGTTTAATAACTTGAGTCCCAGTAGCGATGATGTAGTTATTTTCTATTACTCAGGACATGGGGGTAACAGTGGCGATGGGTGGCCAATGTTCTCTGCCAATGGAGCCGCCTACAAATCTACACGTGTTTATAATCGATTAAAAAATGAGAAACAAGCACGCCTAACACTCACTATTTTTGATTGTTGCAATCATGGTGAAGGAAGAACTACAGAAAATAGAGTAGATGCAACTAGAATAGGATTGCATACAAGAGCTAAATTAGCCTTGTTGTTCCAAAAATCTAAGGGGGATATTCGTATTTCTGCAGCAGCAGCAACCAAATATGCTTATGGTAATGCTAATATAGGGGGATATATGACAGCTAGTCTTATTGAGGCTATTACTAAAATTGATATTAGAACTATTAATGACCAACGTAATATTTGGTCTAAAACATTAGAGTTAATGAAAACAGAAACGGATGAAAAATGTCGAATTGCTAGACGTGCATTGCAAAATCCTACAGTTGAACTATCTAATGTAACTACTAATGTTCGTGGAACTAACAATGGAGGTTCTTTTGAAACAGAGGATGCAACTGCTGCACCTGAAGATATTTGTCATAATTGTGCTGATGGCATTTAGCCACCAATTTGTCGACCTGTAAGTTTTACAGGTTGGCATTTTTCTTCTCCTTTTTCTCTTTTTTTATAAAAAAACAAAGACCATGAAACAACTATTTTTAGTCGTTATAGCCTTGCTATGCCTACAAACCAGCGAAGCCCAATACGAAACTCGCCATTTGCATGTTTTGCGTATTATGGACAGCCTCAACTATAGCCCTATTATTCGTCAAGCATCAGTTTCGATCAGCAGGCGTGTTGATCAAGAAGTAGATGCACTAATGCATAATCTAGGAATCCTTACCGTACATAATTACCATATTACAGGTTATAATTTTACACCAGAATACTTAGCTGAAGTAGTGGAGGAAGATATGATGTACTGCGAAGGGGATATTGTTATGATCGTGTATGTAGGACATGGATTTCAATCTATAGAAAATACCACTCAATATCCTCAATTCTACATGGGAGGGAGTACCAAAAATTCTGTTTATTATACTGATTTGTTGATGGATATTATTGATAAAAAACCTTCTGTGGTGCTCTCCATAGTTAATGCCTGCAATGATGAAATAGGGGAGTATACTTATGCACCCAAAACACCTACACGCAATCAATATGTAGTGCATGCTGCACCTAAATACAACAATCGTAGATCTGCCCGTTACAGAGAGCTGTTCAAGCCTCAAAGCAGTTATATGGCTACTGTTATAGAGTTTTTCTCATCAAAAGAGGGGCAAGCTACTTATGTAATGCCCGATGGCGGTATCTTCTTTAATGAAGCTATTGATGCCTTACAACTATATTTGTCTAGTGCTTATGCTGTAGTTTGGAGCGATATTTTTACGACAGTTAGTAAAAAAACTATCCAGAAATCGCTTAATGAGATAGACGAAATACAAATGCCTATTTGTCAAGTACAATATTATATGCATCCTGATGATGTTCATGATGGAACTAGCCGAGTAAGAAAACGTAGTGCTAAAGCACAAAAACTCTACCAGTGGAGACAAGACAAGAAGGCTATGCTAAAGAGACAACGCAAGGAAGATAGAGCAGCAATGTATAATGCTCGACAAAATGGTCAGTCACTCAGAGAGCGCAGAGCACTAGCCAAAAGCCAAAAACAGAATCTTAGACGTAAAAAAAGAATAGCTAAGGATACTAAAATTCGCATTGTTAGCTCTTATTAGATATATATTATGCTGCCTGCAAGTTTAGATGCTTGCAGGCCTCTTTTTATTAGAAGCCTATGCAACTCTACATCAATAGTTATGGAGCCAAACTAAAAGTAAAGGATGGACTCTTTCAAGTAAGTTTTTGGAACAAAGAGCAGCAGCTTATTCGACAGGAGTTTGCACCTGTACAAATCAAAAGCATTTTTTTACAAAAAGGTACATTAGTCACTACACAAGCTATTCAAACTGCTTTAGAAGCAGACATTGATATTTTGTTTTTTGATAAAACAGGTAAAGCAACTGCTAGAATAGTAGCTACTAAACCCCAAAATACTTCTAAAGTGCTTAAGGGGCAATTGATTGCTAGTCAAACAGTAGCAGGAGTTAATTATGTGAAAGAATGGTTGAGCATAAAGATTAAAAATCAAAAAAAACTCTTGGAAGAAACCGCTGTGCGTAGAGTTATTCCTCAGCAAAAAACAATAGGAAAAGCAAATCATAAGCTAAGCAAACAACAGCAGAAATTAGCAAAATTAGAAGCTAATTCTATTATGGATATTGCAGCAAAGATTCGACCAATAGAAGGACTTGCAGGACGAGTATATTTTGGGGCATTAAGCAAGTTGCTCCCAAAAGAATATCAATTTAGCAAACGCTCTAGAAACCCTGCTCAAGACCTCTTTAATGCTTTTCTTAATTATGGCTATGGAGTACTCTATACACAAGTAGAATCAGCCTTGATTCGAGCAGGCATAAGTCCCTATATTGGGTTTTTGCATAGAGATGGACACCAATTCAAGAGCATGGTTTATGATTTTATAGAACCCTATCGGTTTTGGGTAGATCAACTAGTCTTTAGATTATTTGTAAAGAAAAAAGTGAGTGCCAAGCATTGCAGCAAAAGAGGGGAAGGCTATTGGCTTAATCAACAAGGCAAAATACTCTTGATGAATGCCCTTTATGGAGTATTGAACAATACAAAGCAAGCTAGACATGGAGCAATATCTATAGAGTCTAGAGGCTTAGACAAAGATGCGTTGACTTTTGCTCAAGAACTCAAAAAACTATGCTAAATGTATCTTTGGATTATGTATGATATTAGTGATAATAAACACCGAAAACAAGTAGCCAAACGCTGCAAATTGTTGGGGCTGCATGCTGTTCAAAAATCTGTGTTTTGTGGATTTGCGCCATCACCTAGACTAGTTCGTCAATTTGAACAAGAGCTACCTTATTTAATCAATTTACAAAAAGATAGGGTCTTTATATTGCCTATGCCTCAAAGTACCAAACAACAACTAAAAAGCTTTGGGCAGGAGGCTTTGAACGTATTAGAAACCGCACCATTTGTACTTTTTTTATAAGAAACGTATAGTACAAAAGGTACTCAAAAACAGTCTAACATCTAACATCCTTATGTATCATTATGAACCACCAAGTCCAGAAGAAAAAACAACTTACCAACTCCAAGAAGCAGGCAAACGGTTTATGCTCTTACCCAGCCTAAATGATTTGGCGAGGCAACTAAGAATAGCCGTGCCTGTGCTCAAGCAAATAGCTGAACGACCTCAATACAAACAGTTTTTTATAGCTAAACAAAATGGACAAAAACGACTAATAGAAACCCCTGTGTATAAGCTAAAACAGTTGCAGAGGCAACTTGCCTTTTCTCTGCAATGTGCTTATCACATTGTGCGCCCCAAATGTGCCTATGGTTTTATATTGGCAGCAGCAGACGACACACAAACCCGAAATATTTACTCCAATGCTCAGCAACACCTTCAAAGCAAATGGGTATTGAGTATAGATCTACAACATTTTTTTCATACCATTCCTACAGAGCGAATTTATATGCTTTTTAGACGTACCCCTTTCGATTTTACTAAGAATATGGCACGCTGTCTATCTAAGCTTTGTACCTATCAGAACAGATTACCTATGGGAGCACCTACCTCTCCTGTACTTTCTAATTGGGTTTGCCTAGCTTTAGACCACGAACTTCAGGCACTGGCAGATAAAAATAACTTGACTTATACTCGTTTTGCAGATGATATGACTTTCTCTTCTAATCGGAAAATAAAAACAAAGCTAATCAATGAGATTCGAAATATAGTAAGTGACCAAAAGTTTCAACTCAATGAACACAAAACTAAACTAGTGCGTACTATCGATGAGCCTGAAATAACAGGATTGATTATAAAAAGAGGCAAACCTGATATAAGCGAGCAATACATAAAAGATATACATAAAGATATAGCCCTTCTACATGAACTTACTTCTATGCGAATCGTAGAGCGTTCTATATTTCCAAGTCAACTAATTTATAGATTTAGACAATCCGTAATGGGGCAAATAAACTTTGTGCGATTTGTGCGAGGAGGGCATCATAAATCTTATTGGAAGCTTATGCGAAAACTTAATCCTAAAATTAGATAAAATAAAATTTGTTGTTTCCACAAAAAACATTATCTTTATTTCAAGATCAAAAAAGTTCCGACCTCGAAAAAACGAAAATTTATTTTTTTCTTGGGAAAGTTTTATCAAAACCTTGATTCCTAGTTGTTTGAAATGAGCGGAGATTTTGGGAAATTTGACACCCAAAATCATTTTATACCTAGTTTTTAACTGAACTTTAACTTTTCTGTAAGATTTTCTTAACAAATCGAGCGGAGATTTTTTTGACCTAAACTTCGATAGATACGAGCTTTGCTCGTTTTCTATTAGCTAAACCATACTCCAACATTAAGGTGGATTGAAACTCCAAAATCAAATTCGCTCTTATTTGATTTTTCTTCTGGCTAAACCATACTCCAACATTAAGGTGGATTGAAACGGTGCTTCCATGATTTTCATGGAGAGTGTTTTTTGTTCGCTAAACCATACTCCAACATTAAGGTGGATTGAAACTGG
>JAAEPD010000113.1 GCA_024222455.1 Aureispira sp. | reverse complement strand
TGATGAATTCACTGGGATCCTTATCTGAAAAAACATATTGATATAAGCCTAATTGGAACTTTTTTGCTAAGAGTGTCCAATCACTACGAACGGCTTCCATACCTTTAAATACTACTTGTGAATTCCCCTCATCCGTTTGCAAGCCTACATAGCGTTTCTTACTGCCTTTTTGCTGTCCTCGAATAGTAGGCATAAAAAAACGTTCGTACACGGTCTCCATTTCTAATTCTAGGTGACTACTTAACTCAAAACGCTCAGCAATAACATGACTCCACTTTTTATTGATAATGTTGGCAAGTCTTCTACCTTCAGTTTGTACCTGTTCCTTATTTATTGTCTTGTCGGCTATGACAAAAATGGAATCAGTATCCCCATAAATGACCTTGTAGTTTTGCTCTTCTATCCATTGTCTCGTCTCTTGCATAATCTCATGACCCCTAAGAGTCACTGAGCTTGCTAGTCTGTCATCATAAAAGCGACAGCCAGAAGAGCCTAAAACGCCGTAAAAGCTATACATAATAATTTTTATTGCCTGTGATCTAACCAGGTCATTTTCTTTTTTTGCGAGTTCGCGTTCCTCCCAAAGATCTTCTATGATTTTTGGTAAAAAG
>JAAEPD010000112.1 GCA_024222455.1 Aureispira sp. | reverse complement strand
CTATTGCTCGTTTACGCAATACTAGATACTCTTCTATTTTACTCCCTTTTTTCATAACACTAAGATAATTTTTTATTATCTTATATCAAACGCCTTGGCTATAAGGGATGATTCATGTTTTTTTAGAGTACTGTCCTGAAAAACTGATACAGAAAAAAGGACAAAAATGGAAAAGGTTGAAAAAGAATATGTAAAGCGAATCCCAAAAGATCATTTTTAGATATTTGAATACTTCTTCGCAACAAACCTATTAGAGATAGCGAATAATGATTGATTACTGTGCTAAGGTTTGTGCTTTTGAGGCAAAAGTAATAGTCTATTCCTTTTGTGTTATTATAGGTTTAAGCTATGACTTAAGAGTAGATTCTACTTTCTTTGACTTAGAATATGGTTTACTGTTAGTAAAATGTATTTTTGCACATATTTTTAATAAAAAAATCAAAAGATGAACAAGGGATTATACTTTTTATTGGGAGTTTTAATGGTGTTAAGTGCATGTGAAAAACAAGCAGACAAAGATGCAGAGCTTATCCAAGACTACATAGCGGAGAACAATCTTGTAGCTCTAGAAGGTAGTGAGGGCCTATATTATGTGATAGAGAAAGAAGGAACTGGCCTACATGCAGCAGTCGAAGATCAAGTTACTGTTCATTATGAAGGCTTTTTGCTAGATGGGTCAAAATTTGACTCTTCTATTGATAGAGGTCAAGCATCTACATTTTTCTTAACACAAGTGATAAGAGGTTGGCAACTTGGGATACCATTATTTAAAGAAGGTGGTAAAGGAACCTTAATCATTCCATCTGTATTAGGTTATGGATCTACTGCTAGATCAGGCATACCTAAAAATTCTGTATTGGTGTTCAATGTAGAGTTGATTGATGTTTTGTAAAATACTAGGTGTATGGAATATGAAAATATCAAAGTCAAATCTTTAGGAGACATAAAAGGAGACTATAAATTTGGAATTAGGAAAACTGGTTCAAGTATATATGTAGAAATTCCTGGACATGGAGGAGGGCGAGATGGCCCTCAAATTCCTAGTTATCCTGAACAAGAAGAGTGGATGCGTAAACACAGTGGTTTGGAAGAAGTTTGGTATTTGACTTGGGAGGTGAAAAACCAAGAAGATTTAGATAAATTTATTCAGAAATTAAAGGGTGTTTAATTATCAAAAAATAGAATAGGAATAATGATTAAATATAGTTGGTTATTGTTGGTGTTGGTTTGCACTACACTAGGAGCACAAGACAAAAAAAAGGACGATAAGAAATGGGACGTAGCTAATCCTTCAGGTGATTGGACTTATCAAGAACTTAATTTTAATACCCAAGAAGGAACTTGGATGAATTTAGATGTCAGTCCTGATGGTAAAGAGATTGTGTTTGATCTTTTAGGAGACATTTATGTAATGCCAATTACAGGAGGGAAAGCTAAGGTTTTGAGAGCTGGTATTCCATTTGAAATACAGCCAAGATTTAGTCCTGATGGCAAAAGAATAAGTTTTACCAGCGATGCAGGTGGTGGAGATAATATTTGGACTATGAATCGTGATGGTTCGGAAGCTAAGCAAGTAACCAAGGAGTCTTTTAGATTATTGAATAATGCAGTTTGGAGTCATGACAGTCAATATTTGATAGCTCG
This sequence comes from Aureispira sp., assembly GCA_024222455.1. Classification (GTDB taxonomy): domain Bacteria; phylum Bacteroidota; class Bacteroidia; order Chitinophagales; family Saprospiraceae; genus JAAEPD01. The sequence goes on along the minus strand of JAAEPD010000112.1, from coordinate 5,340 downwards.
CAAACACTTCACTTCTACTCGTTCTTTGGGGGCTGGTGAAATGTGGATGTATCACAATACAGGTGGTGCTGGCATGCAGTTGACCAAGCGTAAGAATGATCAGCAGGATGTTAATGAACCTTGTCTATCTTCTGATGGTAAATATTTATACTACAGTGAAGATGTATATGCTGGAGGCCGTTTTGAATACAATAAAGATCCTAACAAACAGATTTATGTAGTTCGTCAATTAGATTTGGAAACGAATAAGACTAAAACAGTAGCAGGAGGACCTGGTGGGGCTGCTCGTCCACAGATTTCTGGCGATGGAAAATTGTTAGCTTTTGTACGAAGAGTAGGGACTAAATCTGTTTTGTTTATTTCTAATCTAGAAACAGGTGAAGAGTGGCCTATTTATGATAAGTTGAACAAAGATCAACAAGAGGCTTGGGCTATATTTGGAGTTTATCCTAATTTTAGTTGGATGCCAGACAACAAGAGTATTGTATTTTGGACTGCTGGTAAAATCCATTCTATAGATATAAAAACATTAGAGACTAAGAATATTCCTTTTGAAGTGGATGCTAAAATTAAGATAGCAGATGCACTTCGATTCAAACAACCTGTAGACAGCGATGAGTTTCAGTCAAAAATGATTCGCCATGCAGCAGTTTCGCCAGATGGAAACACTATGGTATTTAATGCAGTTGGGTATTTATGGAAAAAAACATTGCCAGATGGCAAACCAACACGTTTGACCAAAGGGGAAGAGTATGAATATCAACCTAGCTTTTCGCCAGATGGCAATACACTAACTTATGTGACTTGGGATGATGAAAAAATGGGCGCAGTGTATAAGATAGGAATAGCAGGTGGTAAAGGTCAGAAATTAACGACTAGAAAGGGAATTTATAGAACACCTAGTTTTTCACCAGATGGAAGTAAGATTCTTTTTCAGAGAGCAAGAGGAAATGGTGATTTAGGATTTGAGCATACCAAAGAACCTGGAATCTATTGGATGAATGCCAATGGCGGAAAAATGGAGAAAATTATGGAAGGAGGAGAGTATCCTACTTTTAGTGCAGATGGCAAACGAGTATTTTATCAGTCGGGAGGTTATTTCTTTGGAGCTTTAACCAAAAAATTACATAGTGTAAATCTACAAGGAGAAGATGAAAAGACACACATCAAATCAAAATATGCCAATAGATTTGTAATTAGCCCAGATAACAAGTGGGTAGCATTTATTCAATTGCATAAGGCTTATTTAGCACCAATGCCATTATTGGGCAAAACGCTAGATTTAGATGCTAAAACAATGGCTGTGCCTGTTCGTCAGATAGCTAAAGATGCAGGAATTAACCTAAGTTGGTCAAAAGATAGCAAAACAATATCTTGGACATTGGGCAACGAATATTTTAGCAATGATATTAATCAACGCTTCGATTTCTTGGAAGGAAGCCCAGATTCTTTGCCTCCAATGGATACAGCTGGTATCAAGATAGACCTAAGTATTCCAACCTACAAACCAACAGGTCGTATAGCATTCAAGAATGCTAAAATTATTACGATGGAAGGGGATGAGGTAATTGAAAAAGGTACTATTGTAATTAATGGAAATAAGATAGAGGCTATAGGCAAGAAAGTGAAAATCCCTGCTGATGCTAAGGTTTATGATATGAAAGGCAAAGTGATTATGCCAGGTATTGTAGATGTACATGCACATGTAGGTGCTTTCAGATATGGCTTGACTCCTCAAAAACATTGGCCTTTTTATGCAAATTTAGCCTATGGAGTTACTACAGCTCATGACCCTTCTGCCAATACAGAAACAGTATTTTCTTTAGCAGAACTGGTGCGTTCTGGTCAAATGGACGGGCCTCGTATGTTTTCTACAGGATTTATCTTGTATGGTGCAGATGGTGATTTTAAGGCAGTTATAAATAATTTGGATGATGCACGTTCAGCGATTCGTAGAACCAAAGCATTTGGAGCATTTTCTGTCAAGAGTTACAATCAACCTCGACGTGATCAGCGTCAGCAGGTGCTTCAAGCAGCTAGAGAGCAAGGCATTTTGGTAGTACCAGAGGGAGGTTCTACTTTCTATCACAACATGACTATGATTTTGGATGGACATACAGGAGTTGAACATAATATTCCTGTAGCTCCTGTTTATAAAGATATTGAGCAACTTTGGGGTAAGAGTAGAACAGGTTATACCCCTACCTTAATTGTGAATTATGGGGGAGTGAATGGTGAGTATTATTGGTACCAAAAAACGAATGTTTGGGAGAATAAAAAACTTTTGAAATACTATCCTCATGGCATGATTACATCTAGGTCTAGACACCGTACAATGATTCCTGACGAAGAGTATGAAAATGGACATATTTTAGTGTCTAAAACTTGTAAGCAGTTGGCGGATGCTGGTGTTAAGGTGAATTTAGGTGCACATGGTCAGTTGCAAGGTTTAGGGGCACATTGGGAGCTGTGGATGTTGGCTCAAGGTGGTATGAGCAACTTACAAGCTTTGCAAGCTGCTACTATCAATGGAGCTGCTTATATTGGTATGGATACAGAGATTGGCTCTCTAAAGGCTGGCAAGTTAGCTGATCTTATTATTTTAGATAAAGATCCTTTGGCTGATATTCAAAATACCAATTCTGTAGAGTACACTATGGTGAATGGTCGTTTGTATGATACTGAAACCATGAATGAAATAGGACAGAAAGAGAAAAAACGTACAAAATTCTATTGGGAAAGCATGAATAATAAGGCTGCTTTCCCTTGGTATGGTGGCGCTGCTGGATTTATGCACTCTGGTTGTCATTGTAGACATTAAAATTTGAAAATTATAAGCGAATTCATTATTTTTAAACTCGTTGCTTTTAAAAGGCAGCGAGTTTTTTAATTAGTTCGTGAAGTTTTTCTAAAAAGTTGATAATCAAAAAATACACGAGCTATTATTTTTATGATCATAATTCAATTCTAATGAAAAATAATCTTTTAAGTCTTTTATTCTTAGCTGTATTTGTTTTGATGGGTTGTGGTGAGGCTGCTCCTGACACTCCTCCTGATACCAATACAGATCCAGAACCTCAAAAAACAGTAGATTTTCATCCTCAAGCGGCTCAATTGTTTGAGAGCTATACTGCTTTAGAAAAGGAAAAATTGGATTTTAGTGCTTTTGAAAACGAGGAAGATGCTAAAACTTTTTATGGAGACTTGGAAGGGAAAATAGAGTCTGTTTTAGACGCAGTAGGAGAGCAGTTGAAAGATAGGAGTCAGTATTTGGACAAAATGAAGGAGGATGAAGGATTTAGTATGCAGGCTGATTTAAAATTTCCTAATCTAGAAAATGATAAAAGAATACAGGTTTTGTCTGTGATTGTTGGTGCTTATTTGAGTCCAGAAGATGAGATTAATGCTGCTTCAAATTCTAAGGCTACAGCTGTTAGTCATGTTGTGTATAGTTGGCCTTCTAAGGCTCATTTAGATTCTTCAAGTTGTTTGGGAACTGTGAAAAATAGCCATAAAAAGGAGAAAGAAAAATTCTTACGAATCACTAAGTTAGATCCAACAATGGCTAGTGTGCATCAAGTTTATCCAGATGGATTTCATATTGAGGTACGCATGAGCTATGAAAAGCCAAGCTAATAGGAAATAGACGATGGAAGTGGCTAATATAAAAAGTCTAGAAATAGAGGAAGCTCTAGAAATAAAAAATCTGGAGGCCTATGCTAGGGATTTAAAAGGTAAATTATCCTTATTAGCAGCTTGCAAAAATTTGGAAGTGTTTGTTTGCAAACGAAAACCAAGGGCTTTTTGGCCTAGACGTTTCAGACAATTGCCTTCAGAGCTTTTTGAATTGAATAAGTTACAAAAACTAATCTTTTTTGATGCTAAACTCCAAACACTTGCTGGACCTTGGGGAAATTTAGAAGCTTTAGAATATTTAGATTTATCAAAAAATGAATTATCTACCGTCCCAAAAGAGTTATTGCAACTACCCAAACTCAAGGAACTGAAATTAGCACACAATCCTATTAGACTACTGCCTCCATCTTTGATCAAAAAAATGGGGAGTTTAGAGGTATTAAATTTAAATGAAAATAAGCTAACTAAATTACCTGCTGCGATAGGGGAATTATTCAACCTACGATCTTTGGGGCTTTTGAATAATAATATAAAAAAGCTGCCTTTAGCTCTAATAAAGTTAGAGCAATTGGAGGAATTAAACCTGCTTAAAAACAATTATCTACAGCCATTTCCTAAGGTATTGATTAAGCTCAAACAGCTTAAAAAATTGTATTTATCTGCTTTTACTCTCCGAAAAACTAAAGAGCTCATTTCTGAGTTGTTAGATGAGATTCCTTATGTATACAGTCATACATCGCTCGAAAAAAATCATTTAGAAGATTTTCAGTTGTATTCAAAAGACTGGAATCTATCTGAGGAAGAAGAGTATTTATGTTTGAATTTATTGGCAGAAAATAGTTTGAAAGTAAAACGTTTTGCCTCTTTTGATAGCTTGTTGCGCTTAGCAACTACTATTCCTTTGCAAGCTATTGCAAAAGGAGCTTTAGCTCATTTAGGGACTGTATTGCCTACCGAAAATCTAGAATCGCTAAAAAAAGGAGCAAGTTTGGCCCTTATTGGTTCTTTTAGCTCAGACATAGAGGGATTGAGAAATAAACTTGACTATATAGATATTAATTTAACTGAGAGTATAACAGAAAAAACAACTCATTTATTAGTGGGGATTAATTGTGCAGTAGCTTATCATAAATTATTATCTCAAAAATCTTGTCCTTACCATCTTGTAACCGAAAAAGCAGTCTTAAATTTTTTGGAAGAGCGTGGAGATTTTTATCTACTAGAGAAAACAGAAGATCAAGAAACAATACATGCAAATGTTTGTCAACTGCTCATAAACCCTGCTATCGAGAATATACAATTGGCCTTAACTACCATAAAAGAGGGTGGTTTTGCAAAAGAATGGTTGACCGAATTACTAATAGCTTATTATTTAGTACTTGCTGAAATTGGTCATTATTGGGCTGTTAAAAAACATGAGTATGAACCTATTATTGAGGAGATTCGACAGCTTGCAGAACGATATGGGTCTTTTGAAACTAGGGCAGCTTTTGATGGGTATTCACTGTTTGAGTTATTTAGGAAGAGACTCTATCGCAAAGAGATATATTTGATAAGAGGGTTGAAAAAAATAAGAACAAACCCTGAGTTAGATGCAGTACAAATAGCTAGGTTTACTTTCAAAAACTACCAAACAGGCCTATCTTATTTATTAAAATATTTAGATAAACGTGAACTAAGGATTAGAACAAGGAATAAAAGATT
>JAAEPD010000111.1 GCA_024222455.1 Aureispira sp. | reverse complement strand
ATGTTACTTAGATAATGATTGCTTTTGGTAGCACAGCCAGTTAAGTAAATAAGACTGATAAGAAGGCTAGCTTTAGCTAAAAATTGTAAGTTCATGAAAAATGGTTTTGATGTATGTTTTCTATTAGAAAACAACTTAATGGGTTAAAGAGATACTTAGTTAATACAGGAGTTGGGCAAATATTGGAGAGATGCTCTAATTTACTAAAAAAACGAAAGCTATTAAAAAAATGTAACCAAGTAGCTTTAAATTTTATTTACAACCAAATGGTTTAAGGCTTCTAACAAATCAGGGTGCTCAAACTGGAATCCGTTATCTAACAAGTTTTTAGGCTGTACCTTCGTACTGTTGAGAACTGCCATAGCCATTTCACCCATAGCTGTCTTCATCACAAGTGCAGGTACAGGCATTATCAACGATTTTTTGTTGAGGGCTTTTGCTATTTGTTGAGCTAATGTTTTGTTACTGACAGGGTTGGGCGCTACACCATTGTATATACCTGTCATAGCCTCAGTTTCCATAGCATGTATAAGAATATTACAAACATCATCTAAGTGTATCCAAGAGTAATATTGAGCACCATTGCCAAAATAGCTGCCTATACGTACTTTATAAGAAGGGAGCATCTTTGACAATGCACCACCTTGTGTAGATAAAACAAGACCTATTCGTATAATAGGTGTACGAATTCCAAGTTGTTTAATAGAAGAATACGATTTTTCCCAAAGATTACAGATTTCTGCCATGAAATCTTGTCCCAAAGGAGAGCCTACTGTATTGGTATCTTCACCAGTATTGCCATAATACCCAATGGCTGCTCCTCCTACAAAAGACTGTAGTTGAACATTTTCGGAGGCTATATATTTTGCTAATAGTTTAGTAGATTGGACTCGACTATCAATAATCACTTTTTTGCGTTGTGTAGTCCATCGTTTGTCGACTATATTAGCCCCTGCAAGGTGTATGATATGGTCGATTCGTCGAAAAGCTTCTGAATTTATGTAATCTTTTTGTATATTCCATCCAAAAGTAGGATATTGGGCTTGGAGATTCTCTTGTCTGCTTAACCACCTTACTTCATACCCCTTCTTGACAAGAAGAGAACTTAGTCTATTCCCAATCAACCCTGTTCCACCGGTTATTAAAACTGTTGGCATATTATCACTCGTTTTAAGTAAATTAATATATTTTGAAAGTTATCAAAATTGCACAATAATTATTATATATTTGTTATAGTTAGAATTCTTCAAAAACAGCAAAATCTTATCAGTTATATGAACACACTCAAAACATTTAAATACATAGGACTTAGTATACTAATTGGGTCTATGTTTATTTCTTGTGGAGGAGATGGAACAGGAGGAAATAATAATAATTCCTCAGACTCAACTAGTGTACAAACAAATTCTTCCAAAAAAGCGGGAGATCCTAACTTAGTTATCCATGAGTTGAGTGATCCTGATCGATTAAATCCTATTAGTTCTACAGGAGCAGCATCTCGCTATATCCAATACAATATCTTTTCAAGATTGTTGGAGTTTAACCCTGAAACTTTAGAATTAGAGCCACAGTTAGCGGCTCAACGTCCTGAAGTAAAAGAAGTTGAAGAAGGACCGTTCAAAGGAGGAATGTCTGTAACTTATGAGATTCGTCCAGAAGCAGTTTGGGACAATGGACAACCTGTTACGGCTAATGATTATGTATTTTCTGTCAAAGCACTTAAAAACCCTAAAGTAAATGGTGGTACTTTACGCCCTTACTTTGATTTTATAGATAAAGTAGAAATAGATCAAGCTAATCCTAAAAAATTCACAATCTACTCTAAAGAGCGTTACTTCTTAGCAGAAGAGGCTAGTGGTGAATATCTTTGTGTTTTACCTGAGTATATTTATGATCCAGAAGGTATCATGCGTAAGTTTACTTTGGAAGATATGGCAGATGCTAAAAAACTAGAGCGTTTGGGTAATGATCCTAATATTGCTCGTTTTGCAGAAAACTTTAACTCTTCTAAACACGATAGAGAAGCAGGTTCTGTAGTAGGTTCTGGCCCATACACATTTACAGAGTGGGAAACTGGTCAGCGTATTGTATTGGAACGCAAAGCTGATTGGTGGGGCGATAAAGTAGACGCTAAAATGTTGCAAGCACATCCTGCTAAAATCGTTTATAAGATTATTACAGATTTAACTACTGCTGTAGTGAATATGAAGGATGAAGAGATTGATGTAATGCGTAGTATCAAACCTGCTGATTTTATTGATCTAAAAGATAATGCTGATTTCAATAAGAAATATGAGCTTTCTACACCTGATCAATTTGCTTATTACTATGTAGGGTTCAATACTAAAAATTCTAAATTTACAGACAAAAATGTACGTCGTGCATTTGCGCACTTGATCGACAGAGATCGTATCATTGAAACACTATACGAAGGAATGGCTATTAAAACTAATGGCCCTGTAAATCCTAATAAACCATATTACAAAAAGGATATGCCAGATATCGAATTTAACCTAGAGAAAGCTAAGGAATTGTTGGCTAGTGCAGGTTGGACAGATAGCGATGGTGATGGCTTGTTGGACAAAATGGTGAAGGGTAAGAAAGAAGTGATGCGTGTAGAATATAAGTACAACCAAGGTAATACTATCCGTAAGAACATTGGTTTGATGCTTAAAGATGATGCTTCTCGTATTGGTATCGAAATCAATATTGTACCTCGTGAGTGGACTGTATTCTTAGAAGATACTAAGAAACGTGATTTTGAATTGATGTGTTTGGCTTGGGTTTCTGGTCCTGGTCTTAATGATATGAAACAAATCTGGCATACAGAATCAGATACTCCTGATGGTAGTAACCGTGTGAGTTTTGGTGATGAAGCTTCTGATAAGATTATTGATAAGATAAGAGTAACTTTAGATGAAGGCGAACGCCAAAAACTATATCACGAAATACAGCAAATGGTATATGATGCACAACCGTATATCTTCTTGTTTGTGCCAAGTGAGCGTATTTCTGTACACAACCGCTTTGACAATGCAGAAACGTCTGCTTTACGTCCTGGATACAAATCAGCTTTCTTCAAACTAAGAGGTGCTGCTGCTGACGGACAATAGTTGATAATAATCTAACTAGATATAAAAAGAGCGATAATTCACATAGAATTATCGCTCTTTCTTTTGGTACGTTGCTTATCAAGCTAAACAACTAAGTAGTAGCAGCCAAAGATCTAAAGTCTACAGGAACAACCTTAGATACCCCCTGTACCATAGTCACCCCATACATAATATCTACAGCTTCCATACTCTTCTTATTGTGTGTCACAATAATGAATTGAGAGTTTTTAGAAAACTCTTTGATGATGTTATTGAACTTAGCAATATTAGCATCGTCCAAAGGAGCATCAACCTCATCAAAAATACAGAAAGGAGCTGGCTTGAGTAGATATAGTGCAAACAGCAAAGCAGTTGCTGTAAGTGTCTTTTCACCTCCAGAGAGTTGATTGATCGAAAGAGGTCGTTTACCCTTAGGTTTAGCTACAATCTCAATTTTAGACTCTAATGGATTATCAGGATCAGTAAGCAACAAATCGCAAGTGTCATCTTCCAAAAATAGACTACGGAACACTCGTATAAAATGCTCTCTTGCTTCTCTAAATGCAGCCATAAATTTATCGGTTGCTTTAGATTCTATCTCTGCAATAGTATCTAACAAGTTAGTCTTAGCTTCTACCAAATCTGCACGTTGTTTTATGATCAAGTCATAACGCTCTTTTATCTCATCATAAGCCTCTATCGCCATCGGATTAATACTGCCATAATTGTGCAATTGCTTACGCAATTTTGCTACATTAGGTTCAAGTTCAGCCTCTGTGTATTCTGGATTAGGTTCATTATCAATAATATCATCAATATCAACCTCAAATTCTACATTTAGGCGTTCTCCAATCGAAGTGAGTTGCAGTTTTATGTCATTAAACTTGTTTTCTAATTGGTGAATCAACTGCATATTTTGTTGATAAGCATGATTCTTTTGGCGTAAGTCTTTTTCGATCTGGGTTATATTGCCACGAGACTCAAAAAACACTTTTTCGGCAGTAGCCAATTCTTGTTGATATAACTTCTTACGGTCGTACCATTCCGCTAATACTTTTTCGGCCTCTTGTATATCTGTTTGTACCTTATTGAGGTCGCTGTCAGCCTGCAAAAGCATCTTTTTATCTCTATCCAATTGCGTTTGTAGTTCTTGCTGTTGGCGCTTACAGAAATTTACCTCTTTTTGGATGCCTGCAATTTTGTTTTGCTGCCGAACCTGTTCTATATGCTTTCTATTATAATTAGAAGAAGAGCTAGAGAGCTTTTCTGCAATGCTTTGTACCGAAGCATCTTTCTCAGACACTGTACTTTTTAACTGTTCAGAATCTATTTGAAGCTGTTTTAAAAGTTCTTGTGCAGCCAATTTTTTGGATTGCAACTGCTGTATTTGCGTTTGTAGTTGCGTTCGTTGTTGTTGTATATCCTTAGCAAACTGCTCAAAACTATCCAACTTACCTTTTACAGTTATACTTTGTCGAATAGTTTGATTGAGCTGTTGCTCTATATGTTGTATATCTCGTTGTTTATTGGCTTGGCGAAGCTGTTGCAGTTGTGCTCGAAGCGTTTGCTCTGTAGCTTGCAACTCTTTGCGCTCAGTGTCTAGAGTAGTTATTTGCTTTTCGAGCAGTTCCAAATTCTTTTTACGCCCAATTTTTTTACCTTCAAAAGCACCTACCGAACCACCTCGTATAGAAAATGCTTGTTGCGTGAATTTGCCATCCAAGGTCAACCAAACCTTTGTTTTGTCGCTTTGGTCAGCCTGTTCTAAGTCCTCTACAATAGATACATGTCCTAATAAGTGCTGAGCCAATGGTTGATAGACGGCATCAAACTCTAGTATATCTAATGCTGCTGTACCTTCTGCCTTAGAATTATTGTTCGTAGCATTTTTAGGAAACTGATCTAAAACAAAGAAATTAGCCTTTCCTTTTTTGTTTTTATCGAGCAACTGGATAGCTTGAATAGCCTCCTTGAAATCTTGCACTACATAGTAGCTCAAATAGCCCTCTAAGTAGTTTTCAATAGCTGTACGATACTCAGGAGGACAATAAAAAATATCCGAAAGCAGAACTGGAGCACCATTAGCCCAAGATTGGTTTTTGTGCAAAAACTTGATAGATTCTGCAAAACCTTCCATACTTTCCACTAAACCTTTTAGGAGCTTAAACTCATTACGTTTGGCATCTAAACGACGGTTTTTGTCAATCAGTTTTTCTTTAGCCCCTTCTAGTGTTTCTTCCGTTGTTTGTAGCTTGGCTTTGCGCTCTTCCTCAGCTTTTTTGAGCTGAGCTAATTGCTGTTCTTGCCCTGTTTGACGTTCTTGGAGTTGAGTAGCTTCTTTCTGAAATATCTCTACCTCTTTCTGCCGTTCTGCCAAATTACGCTCTATACGCTCTATACTTCTACTGTTATTTTCTTGTTGGCTACTATTGACCGCTACATTCTTTTCCTGCTCAAATATCTGATTATTGAGTTTGTTTTGCTGTTGCATAAAACCCTCCAACTCCTTTTTGACAGAGCCATGTGTTTCTCTAATCTTTTCGAGTTGGGTTTTAGCTTCTTGCATCTCCTTATCCAGAATTGCTAAGATTTTGCCTTCGCTTTCGAGCTGGCCATTGTATTTGTCTAGATCTTTTTGGTTTTCTAGTATTTTTTGCTCTGTATTGACAATACGAGTATCCAACTTTTCATTATTCTGTTGAATGAATAGCGTCTTTTGAGCTAATATTTTTTTATCGTTTTCCTTACCCTTTATTTGCCCTGTTAGGCGATTGAGTTGGCGTTGTTTTTCTGCTAAGGCCTGTTCTTTATCAAGGTTGGCTGTTTTTTCAGATTCTATCTGCTTTTCGAGTTGTGCAATCTCTTTTTTGAGTTGTTCCTCCTTCTTTTTCTCTGCTTCAATTTGCGTGTCAATTGCCTTATAAGCTGTCTTGTACTTAGATATTTTGAAATAACTAAGCTCTAAACTAAGCTGTTTATAATCTTCCTTGATCTGAAAATAGCGTTTAGCACGCTTGGCCTGACGCTCTAAAGTTTTTAGATTTTTCTCTATTTCGAATAATAAATCTTCTACCCGTTCTAAATCGGCCTCTGTACCTTTTAGTTTAGATAGTGTTTCTTTTTTACGTTTTTTGTATTTTGATATTCCAGCAGCTTGTTCAAATAATTTGAGACGAGAATTATCCTTATCTTGTAGGAGGTCATCCACCATTCCTAAGGCAATAATTGCGTAAGAATCTGGCCCCATACCTGTATCTACCAACAGGTTGGTAATATCCTTTAGGCGACATTTGATTCCATTGAGACGGTACTCACTAGAACCATCTTTATAGAGCATCCTTTTGATCGAAACCTCTCTATATTCTAAGGCTAGAATACCCTTATCATTTTCAAAAACTAAGGTAACTTCTGCCAACCCTGAAGATTTACGACTTTTGGTACCATTAAAAATAACATTGGTCATGCTATCTGAGCGTAGATGTTTAGTTTTTTGTTCGCCCAATACCCATCTAATAGCATCTACGATATTAGATTTACCACAACCATTAGAACCCACAATTCCAATTACATCCTCACTAAAATTAATGATGGTTTTATCCGCAAAACTTTTAAATCCTTTTATCTCTAGACTTTTTAGCCTCATATATTACTAATATTGAATTTCTTAATTTTTAACTGACCTTTTACCTTTGATTAGTGTTGGTCAATTGCAGGAAATCTCCCTAGCCCCCTTTAAAAGGGGGAATACACGATGTAAACACATTATGTGTATGAAAATCCCCCTTTTAAAGGGGGCTAGGGGGATTTTACCCCAATAAGCAAAACCTTAGCTTAAGGTTTCTTGAGTCACTTTATTATTATTTGACGGGTGAAAAATTAGTGTTTAATTAAGCATTCAAAATTAAAACATAAACCCTTCTCGTCAAGGTGTGGCAAAAGTAAAGAAAAAACTTAAAAATGTCCAGTCTCCAAAAAAACTTAAAATAAAATTGAACGCATCTCAAAACTTGGTGTATATAGATTCAAATTCAAGCGCACTTGATATTTTCTCAGAAGATAAAAACCATCATTAGTTCATGAAGTTTTTCTAATTAATTAGAAAAGTGACTGTTGTTTTTGGCTTGATAAAGCTAAAAATACATGAACTATTAAAATAAGCTATAACTATATGAAAACGATAATATTAATTTTAATGCTTTGTGCATGTTGCACGCAGACTATGTTAGGTAATCCACCTAAGAAGATATATACACTAGCCAGACAAAATTTCTCGATCAATTATTACCAAGAACAAATAAAGGAATGGAAACAAGTCTTAAATCAAAATTCTAAAAATGCAGATGCTTGGCTCAATTACTATCTAGCCAATCATAATGTATGGCAAAAAGGAGGGAAGGTAACTTACCCAGAAACGCAGAAGATTGTAAAAGATGCTGCCAGCAAAATTCCAAATAGTTTTGAATACAACTATATCTATTATTACAATAGTTTGAACAAAACAAGGGATTTTGAATATCTACAAAAAGCTTTTGAACTAGCTCCAGATCGTTATGAGACCTACAAAGAGTTTATACAACATTATGAACTAAAAGGAGATCAAAAACAAGTAGAGAAATTTTGCGAAAAATGGCTAAACAGTGGAGAGTATTCTACAGGCATTTTCAACTGGAATTACAATGTATTGGCTGGCCTAGAAAAAGATGCTGTGCTAATAACACAAGGTGAAAATGATACCTATCCAATTTGGATATTGCAATATGCTAAGGTTGTCCGAAAAGATGTAAGGGTGCTGAATATTCAGCTGCTCAAAAATAAAACTTACCAACAGCGACTATTTGAAGAGTTGGGGATTCCTGCTTTTGAGTTGGACTATGCTCAAGCTCAGAATGAGAGTCAGTTTTTTAATAGTATGGTCAGCCATATATTACAGAATTTATCCAATAAGACAGCTTATTTAGGTGTTTCTATTCCTAAAGGGGTAGTTAATAACTACGAAGAAGAGTTGTATATAGTCGGTTTGGCTTTTCAGTATAGCCAACAATTGCTAGATAATGTAGAGCTGATTGAGACCAACTACGAAAACAAGTTTTTCTTAGATTATTTGAATATAAATTTCCATCAAGACCTAAGTCAAGAAATTGTGGAGCAGTATAATCTAAACTATTTGCCAGCTTTTTTGATCCTACACAAACACTATCAAGGAAAAGGTGAATACAATAAGGCTAGTCATTTGAAAGACTTGATTGTAAATATTGCTAAACAAGGTGGCAAGCAAAAAGAGATAGAGGAGTACCTAAAACAAGCACAACCTGTTCCACCAGGTGACCAGCCTGCTGTTTTTTATAAGCAACTACACACTTTAGCTTATCCTTTTCCTGCAGGCCTAAAGACCTTGTACATGAATTATACAGAGATTACTAATATGCAATACGAGCTTTTTATAAAAGACTTGCTTCGTAGAAAACAGTATAAGTTATTGGAAAGATATGGTAGTCAAGTTGTGGATTGGCGAAGTTATCTCTCTAGCGAGCAAAAAGACATAGCTGATGTAGATTTATATAAGCATGGCAAACCTGAAAAATTGAATATGCCTGTTCAGAATATTAGCTATGAGGCAGCACAAGCTTACTGTGAATGGTACACCAATACTTACAACGCTATACAGGATAAAAAGAAGGCTTATGGTCAAAAAATTATAGCACGCTTGCCTACAGAACGAGAATGGATGTTAGCAGCCATTGGTCAGCCTCTAGCTGGTACAGGAGAGCTTTTTGAACCCAATTCTAAATATAAATATCCCTGGTATGGAAGTATTGGTTATAAACCAACTGTTAAAAATGATAAGGGTTGCTTTTTGATCAATATTAATACTGCCGATGAAGAGCCTTGTGCAACATGTCCTGTAGATGATTATGCTGCTTTGGATGGTGGATTTTTCCCTGTACCTGCCGATTCGTATTTCCCTAATAACTTTGGCTTGTACAATATGGCTGGCAATGTAGCTGAAATGGTGGCAGAAAAAGGCTTAGCTAAGGGAGGAAGTTGGTATCATACAGAAAAAGAGGCAACCATTCAAGCACAGCAGCACTACGAAAAAGCAGAACCTTACATTGGATTTAGAATAGTGATAGAAAAATTAGACGATCAGTCTGAACTAGTACATAAGGCACATACAGGTCCTCCAAACACTCGTTGGTTAACAGGGAATTTGTGGATGGATGAAACTGAAATTAATAATATATCTTGGTTCGAATACTTATATTGGTTGAAGACGAATAAGCCAGAGAGATATGAAAGAATGAAGCAAGATACCTTAGTATGGAACTATACATATAATAAGCCTTTTGTGAATACTTATCATAATCATCCAGCTTATCGCACTTACCCAGTAGTTGGTGTGAGCCATGAGCAGGCAACGGCCTATTGCAAATGGAGAACAGGTGTGGTAAATGAAATGATAGGACTTAAACCTAGGCTGCTCAAAAAATATGGGAAAGTTCATTTTAGGTTGCCTACAGAAAAAGAGTGGGAATATGCAGCTCATTCTGGTACTCATGGAGGTTTTCAAGGAGTGACCAATATTAAAAAAGATACGATAGAAACATCCACTATAACTGCTCCTGACTATAGCTATGTCGCGAATGATTGGAATTATTATCATATGTTGGGGAATGTGGCAGAGATGATTCAAGAGAAAGGTATAGCCAAAGGCGGAAGTTGGCAACATCCTAAAGAAGAAAGTCAAGTGACTAGCAGAAACCGTTATGATAAACCAACAAATTGGTTAGGGTTTAGATGTATCTGTGAAACGGAAAAAATACCAGATTAGAAACGGACCTTTCGCAGGGCAAAATTTAGGCGAAATCAAAAAAGTTATTTATAAGATATTACTTATGGTGTGGGAAATCCCCCTAGCCCCCTTTAGAAGGGGGAATTATATATACATAGTGTATTTGCATCCTCATTCCCCATTCTAAAGGGGGCTAGGGGGGGGGTACTAGATTATTTAATTCCATTGCTTTAGATGTTATAACTAATACCTGAGTAAATTTTAGCATAAAACTCCACGAATTATTATAAAAAGAATATGGGACTATTCTGGAAGACATATAAAACATATACAGACGAACAACTGATGGTGGCATTGGGGAAAGGGAAGAAGCAGGCCCTAGATGAACTCTATGAGCGTTATAGCCAAAAGATGTATCGATACTTTTATAGAATGCTTGCGCAAAATAGGACAAAATCGGAGGATTTTGTGCAAGACCTTTTCTTGAAACTTATCGAAAAGCCATACCTATTCAATCCCAAGTATAAGTTTGTAAGCTGGTTGTACTCTATTGCATCCAATATGTGTAAGAACGAATATCGCCGCCATCAGTACGAATGGAGTGTAGATTCTTTTGTAGAACTATCTGAATTTGTACAACTGCCCAACACCCTAGACCAAAAGCTGTTTAGGGAATACTTGACTAAGGCGCTCGCTACCCTAAAACCACAGCATCAAGAATGTTTTACGCTGCGATACGAACAGGGCTTATCCATTGCCGAAATAAGCGAGATTATGGAGATACCCGAAGGAACGGTCAAATCAAGAATATTTTATACACTGAAAAAACTGGCAGAGCATCTAAAGATTTTTAATCCGAGTTTGAGTCCATAAGAGGCTTTACTTACTGTAGTAAAAAAAAACCTAGCCCCCTTTATAAGGGGGAATACAGGATGCAAATTCATTATGTATATAAATTCCCTCTTGTAAAGGGGGCTAGGGGGATTCCAACCAGTAATAAAAAAACAATGTTATAGAATCGTCTAACATCTAATGTCTAGTACATACTGAATACTATTAAAAATGAAAAATATAGATAATCAAAGCTTCACAGAACTAGAAAAATTGCTAAAAAAAGGCAATTACGAGGCCTTGTCTACACAAGAACAAACTTGGCTAAAGCAATATTTGACAGCAGAACAGTTCAATTATAGTCGAAGAATAGTGCAGTGGAGCCAAGATGCCGAAACTGTACAAATGTCTTCTGATAGCTCCACAACGATCAAAAATCGCTTGGATACTGCTTTTGCTGCTCAGCATAAGGCAGCTTGGTGGTCGCATGCTATCCCCTTGTATTTGGCTGTATTGGGAATGTTGTTGGTGGCTATGTTCGTCTGGTATTGCTTGCCTTCTCCACAAGAACAAGGCTTAGAACCAACAGAAGTAATCGTGAAACAGGTAGATACCGTTTTTCAGAAACAAATAATCTATAGAGATAGTATTGTAGAAAAACCAGTAGTGATCGAAAAAATAAAGGTGGTCAAAGAGCCTGTTTATATCCGAGATACGATTTATGCCATGCCTTTTGCCAAAAACGAAAAGACAGATAAAGCTACAGAACAAGCTAAACACTATTCCCTAAAGGAGAGTAAGGAACTCTTGGAGTGGATGGTGAAGGTAGATTAGACTAAAAACATGAGTCATCCCTTAAGTTTGGGGATAATCTCAAAAAGGATAAGAAGGCTGATCGCCTTCCTCAAACGGTAAATCGGTAGGAAAGTTTTTTTCTGCCGATTTCCTGTTCTGGGGGACCAAGTATCGATAAGGACTCT
>JAAEPD010000110.1 GCA_024222455.1 Aureispira sp. | reverse complement strand
TTGGGTGGATGCTTTTCGGTCTATGTTGATTCGATTTGAAACTTCTGCTCAAAATTGGATTCAAGCTCACTATTTAGTCTTTGCTATGATTTTTCTTAAAAAATATTTCAACTTAACATTTAGTTTTTAAATCACTTCAAAGAGAAAAGTGACAGAGATTGAGTATTTGGCAGGCTAGGATAGTAGTTGGCATTATCTGTTAGTGGACAATTGGGAGTTAGAGGATAAATAGGGCTATAGTATAAATAATAGTTCGTTGTTTTTTAAGTTTTCTGCTAGAACTTTAAAAATCATTACTTCTTAGTCCTTGATAATTAAGTTGTTAGTGGTTTTTACTGCAAAAACAGTTGGTGTTGATTATCAATAACTTGCAAAAATTCAACAAACTATAGATAAAACTAAGTGCATTTATTTAGGAAGGCTTGAATAGCTTTAGAATTTTTGAGAATATGGATAGTTGTGTTTGGCTGATGTTTTTTGAGAAGTGAAAGTACTTTGGGTTTCATGGTATTAGGGTAACTCCATAAATATTTTAGAAATGCCCAAGAAAGTCGCTCTGGACAATTGGAAGATATTCCAGGACGTGTTTTTCCACGATATTGCCAATACCGTTTTAATATTCTATAAATACAATGTATGCGAGGCAAGTCTAAAAAGATAGCGGTGTCTGCCCGTTTTAAACGTAAATCTAAGGTGCTTGCATAATTACCATCCATTATCCATTGCTCTTCCTGAGCAAGCTTTGGAATTGTACTTTCCCATTCTTTTGGGCTGACCAATTGCCAACCAGCCTTCCAATAATATTGGTCTAAATAGATGATTGGCAAGTCTAGTTTTGGGGCTAAAATATTGGCTAAGGTCGATTTACCAGCTCCACCACTACCTAATATTAGTATGCGTTGCATAAGAGGTTTATTGAGTAGAAGAACGATGAATGAAAAAGACAAAAATCGACCAAACTAATAAACTACCTATGGTAATAAAAGATAGTGCATCCCAACAAAGAGCGGCATTGTCATAGCCTGGAGCAGGAATTCTCATCCAGAGTTCTCTTACATTACCACCATACAAGAATAGTCCTAAAACGGACAAAAATTTGGCTAGTTTTGGTAGCTTATGGAAGTTGATGAGTAGCATGAAGATAAGTGGCAATACAAACAAAAACGCATTCTTATCGGTAAAAGAAAGCATAGGGATAAGAGCAATAAGATAAGCAAAGTCATAAGGAATATGATCTTCCATATCCTTTGTTTTTCGCATGGCAAAAAGGACAATTAAGCCTAATGAACTAAGCAATACTAATTGGTATATTTTGATAATGCTATCACTAAAAGTAATATAAGCCAAAGGTGTATAGCGAGCTATTACAGAGAATATGGTATGGTTAGCTTCTTGCAATAAATCTTGTTTTTTAGACATTTCTATACTCAACTCTTGCATCCAAAGTTGTGTTTGCTCCCACAAGCCAGTCCAACCGTAAAATAGTATAGGTAAGAAAAAGAGTAAGGTGGCCAAAGAAAAGAAAAAACCTAATAGTTTGAACTCTTTTCGGACGATGAAATAGGGTAGTAGGATGAGCCCAAAGGGCTTGAGAAATATACTAATAGCCCATAATAAAGCAGCAGAGAGTTGTTTTTGTTTTTTGTAAAAGTAAGCTGTTCCTAAGAGTAAGCTCAATATAATAAAATTGACTTGTCCTAAGTGTAATTCTAGTTCGGTAGATACTAATCCTAAAATACCTGTAAGCAAGAGAGGCCCATAGATCTTAGATTGAAATGGTCGTGCTGTAAGTGTGTGCAATAAGCGATAACCAAAAACCATAGTAAAGGTGAGTAAAAACCAATAACAGACCTTAGAGGCAAACAATGGCAAAACAGACAGTGGAATAAAAAATAGGGCAGCTGTAATAGAGTATTTGTATCTAAAAAAGCCATCTTCTTCGGGGCGATACAAGTTCTCTCCAGAAATAGCTCTAGTTGCTGCTTTATAATAGACTTCAAAATCTACTAATTGGAAGCGCCCATTGAGCTGTTCTATTATAAAGTAGATAACACCAATTAACGCTAGGATGCCTAAGGTTAGCCATAGGCTAGGACTCGTATTAGAATTTTGTATCTTGCTGTTCAATATTGTATGAGATGGTTGAATAGAATTAAATTACTCAATTCTATAAATTGATCAAGTGTTTTTTCTATTAAATAGTGCATGTATTTTTAACTTTAGCAAGCTAAAAATAACAGTAAACTTTTCTAATGAATTGATAATTCTCAATTTATTAGAAAAACTTCATGAACTATGATACTACAAATTTAGTAAAAATATCGAACCATAAAACTAGTAATTTTAATCTTATGTTTGAGATAAATGACCAACTAGGAAGAACCTTAGTGTTTAAGGAAAAACCTAAACGTATTATTTCTGTAGTACCATCACAAACAGAGCTCTTGTGGTATTTAGGGTTAGAGGAAGAGGTTGTAGGAATTACTAAATTTTGTATTCATCCTGATAGTTGGTATCGGACAAAAACAAGAGTAGGAGGCACCAAAACGCTAGATTTTGAGAAAATTGCTGCCTTATCTCCTGATTTGATTATTGCCAATAAAGAAGAAAATACACAATCCGAAATAGAGGCTCTTATGGAGTTGTATCCAGTTTGGATCAGTGATATCTATACGGTAGAGGATGCTTTAGATATGATGACTACTGTAGGGGATTTGCTTGGCAAAAAACAGCAAGCAGTCGAGTTAGTGAACGAGCTAAGTCCAAAATTTGAAGCATTGAAGCAAGCATCAGTTGGGGCAGAAAGTTATAAGGTGGCTTATTTTATTTGGCAAGGGCCTTATATGGTAGCAGGTTCTGACACATTTATACAACATTTGTTGGAGTTGAGTGGCTTTGATAATGTATTTGGGAAAATGCAACGGTATTTTGAGGTGACTATGGAAGATTTGAGAGTAGCAACACCAGATTTAATCTTATTGTCATCAGAACCTTATCCATTCAAAGAAAAGCATATAAAGGCTTTTCAAACCGTCTGCCCTAATGCACAAGTGTTGTTGGTTGATGGAGAATTGTTTTCTTGGTATGGAAGCAGGTTGTTGGGGACGGTAGATTATATTCAAAATTTGAGAAAAGCTGTAGCTCAAAACAGGTTGTTATAAGTGGTTATATTCTTACTTAATATTAAACAACTTTGATCTTATTTACATAAAAGATTTGCTTTTATAAACAACTTTGTATTTTTGTGTATTATAATTAAAACATGTTTTAAGATATAACATACTCTAAGTGCTAGTTAGTATTTAATGGCACAAGTGATTATTAGAATAATAAATGGCTACAGAAACGACTGAAGAAAGGATAGAAGAGGTTGAAGATGGTGTAAGAGAGATGACCTTTGTGGAACATCTTGAGGAGTTGCGTATGCATATCATGCGTTCAGTAATAGTGATTGTTGCAGTTGCAATAGTTGTATTTTTTGCTACAGATATTATTTTGACTAAGGTAATATTTGCTCCTATACAAAGCGATTTTTTGACCTACAAGGTCTTTTGTGCATTATCCCACAAGATAGGGTTGGAAGGTGCGCTATGCTATGACCCCACTACTATTAAGCTGATTACGCTAGATATGGGGGAGGCTTTTCTTTTACATATTAAGATCTGTTTCTTTGGAGGGCTTATTGTGTCCTTTCCTTATGTGCTTTGGGAGGCTTGGAAGTTTATTCGACCAGCTTTGTACAACAATGAGATAAACGCAACTAGAGGAGTAGTATCTGTGAGTAGTTTCTTGTTTTTGTTGGGTGTGTGTTTTGGTTATTTTGTAATGGCTCCTTTTGCCATCAATTTTTTGGTGAACTATAACTTACCAATGATTAATGATGGAGGCAATATGATAAAAGCAACTTCTTACATCAATTATATGATCATGTTTACTATTCCGACAGGAGTATTGTTTGAGTTGCCAATTGTTGTATATTATCTATCCAAAATAGGTTTGGTTACAGATGCAGGAATGCGGACTTACCGAAGACATGCTATTATTGCTATCTTGCTTTTAGCTGCTGTGGTGACTCCACCAGATGTAATGACTCAGATCATTATCGG
Organism: Aureispira sp.; assembly: GCA_024222455.1. Taxonomy (GTDB): domain Bacteria; phylum Bacteroidota; class Bacteroidia; order Chitinophagales; family Saprospiraceae; genus JAAEPD01. The sequence continues at coordinate 11,905 of JAAEPD010000110.1, read as the reverse complement.
TATTCCTATTTACTTCTTGTACGAAATTAGCATAAATATTGCAGCTAAACAGACTAAAAAACGTGAGCAAGAGATGTCGAGTTAGTCTGTAAATTATAATCAAGCCTGATATGAAAAAGAATGTATGGATATGGACAGTTGTTTTTATGGCTATGCTACAAGGCTGTGCTATCCAGTCACATTACAAATTGTATCATAAGGAACTCACCATTTATAACGAGAATTTTTGGCCTAATTATAAGATTATTCACGAAGGTGATCAAACCTTTGTGGCCATAGATTGCCCTTCTACTTATTATAAGATCAATTTTAAAGGATATGATGGCTATGAGGCCAAAAATATAATAGCTGATATCTCAGATACTATTACAACAAATGATGTAGGAGATGTACAAAAGATCTTGTTAGATACCAAAGCACCTATATTTGCATTAGAAATTTATGTAGAGGACTTGTTGTTTGATCAGTATTTTCATGATTTAGTAATGGTGAATAAGCTACAAGATAATGCTCAATCTATATACTTGACGGAAACAGATGGAACACCTATTGCCCGAAATTATTTGACAAGCAGCCAAGAGTTTGAATTGCATCATAAAACGGATAGTATAGACCGTTTTTTTATAAAGTATTTTAAGGAAAAACAGTCTCCTGCACCACCTCCATATAGCAGAAATAACCCCTTGTTTGATCCTTTGCATAATCATGATCAACTGTTTACGGTACCAAGCAAAAAGGGACTAAAGTTGACACAGGAGGGCTTATATTTTGTGCAAACAGATAGTAATTCTAACAAAGGTGTTTTTATAAATTGTGTGGATGAGAGTTTTCCTAAAATGACTCGCTTGAATGACTTGATTTTGAGTATTCGATATATTACAAAAAATACAGAATATAAGGCTTTAACTGCTGCTGAGAATAAAAAAAAGGAATTGGATGCTTATTGGTTAAGTCGAAATAAGGATAAGGCTCGTGCTCGTGAGTTGATTAGTACTTACTACAATCGGATACAAAATGCGAATCAATTTTTCACGACATATAAAGAGGGGTGGAAAACGGATAGAGGACTAATCTATACTATTTTTGGAGAACCTAGAACAGTGCGTAAATATTCTAATAAAGAGGTTTGGTATTATGCTCAATCTCGAAGTAGCTATCCTGTAGAAATGGTGTTTACTAGAGTTGGTGAACAATATATTCTTCAGCGTTCAGAACGCCTAAGAGATCCTTGGATGACCGAGATCAAATATCTAAGATTAGGTCAGTTGAAACGCTATTAAACTAGTGTGGAAAAACCATAGCATGTAGCCATTTAGAATCATGACTTGCCTTTTTGATGTCTACCACAAAATCTTCTAATTGATCTATTGAAAGACTGATTTGGTCAAATTTTTTCTGAAAACCATAATAACCATCTGCTGTCAATGTTTTGCTAAGTTGCAAGAGAACATTGGGTGAACCAATACTCTGTGCTTGTAAAAGGGATTTAGGAGCATCGCTAGGAATAGTAGGTTCTATTTGAATATCTTTGATTAGATATAATGGAATATTTACATTCCAACGAAGCCCAATATGTACATGCAATTGATCATTGGCAATATAAGTTTTGCGCTTACGCATAGCATTGATATCTGCTAGCAAGAAAATTAATCCATATAAGCTAAAAAAGGAGAGTATCCAAGCTGCTAACATACTCCATCTGACCAACAAAAGGTGCATACTAAATATTTCGACTATTCCAATGCCTATAATAACTCCCATGAGGGCGATGTAGCCAGACTTTTGATGTACAGTATAACTTTTAGAATCCTTTTGAGTCTCTTGGTCTATGCTCCATCCCCAAAAAGCGTAGTAACCAACAGCAATTTCGTGAGCTAAAATTTTAGTAAAAAAAGAGCGTCCTAATATGTCTTGAAAGGTAGAAGATATACTCTCTAAAAAACCGGGCATTTGTTGGCGTATGGTTCTATATTGCTGTCTAACTTTAGATACTTTTCGGATAGCATATAAGATAAGGAAACTCTCTGCTCCAATTCCTATATATTGCAATATGTCTAAAACTTGTTGTTGGTTGCTTGGAATGATTAGTTCTGCCAATAGGAGCGCTACCACAAAGAAAGGGAATACCGTGATTTCTGATAGATTATTTCGTTTAGTGAACCACCAATAAAGTAGGGTGGAAGTGACTGTTAAATCGACGGTTAATCCAAAGTTTAACCAAAACGAATCATCTAAATAATAGGGGGAATTTACAATCCAAATACAAATAGGAAAAATACTAGCAATTAAGGGTAATTGCCAAAAGCGAGAAAGGTTAGTAGCTGTGTTCATAAGCTGTTGTTTTGACTGCTCCAAATGTACAAAAAAAAGAAGTAGCAATCCACTTAAAAACTATATAAATGGAAATAAAAAAAGCCATTGGGTTGTTGAAGATAACATCCCTTTGATCCGTTGAGCAGTTTCTAATACTAAATAGTGAAAAGTGAGAGACTTCATTAATAGTATAAGGTAATAGAAGTACTTTTTACTAAGAAAAACAGGTTGTTCACTTAAATTGTTAGACTTGTGTTCTAAATAGGTTTATTTTAAAAAAGACAGTACTTTTGAATTCTATATAAAAATATAACAGATGGAGGACCTATTGAAAAAAGCTCGTCCAGAACTTCAAGAGATATTGGAAGAACTAGAAGTTCAACGGCAAAAACTGGAGAATACTAAGAAAAAGAGGGGTAAACAAGGAGGGGGAGTTTTTTTTGGATGTTTACTGCCCATTGGAATTCTAATGCTTTCAGAAACTTTAGATTTAGGGGAAGAAAACAAACATACCTTATCTGTTTTGGATGCAGGAACTAGAGTGACAGATACTCAATTAGAGGATTTAATGGAAGAAATAGCTTTGTATTTAGGTTTTGTAGATAAGCTTACGAAGTTAACAGCATAAATATTAAGGAATGAAAGATTTATTAAATAAAGCTCGACCAGAACTTCAAGAAATATTGGAGGAGCTAGAGATTCAAAGGCAAGAATTAGAAAAACTAGAAAAACTAGAAATAAACAAGAGGGTATAACCTCTTTTGGCTGTTTAGGAATAATGTTAATCATAGGAGCGTTAGAAACGCTATCAATAAAAGACTACACTGGGATTTTGATTGCCTCAGGAATACTTTTTTTCCTAGTTTTTTTGGTAGTGATTTCCGAAACTGCTAAGAAATATAAACAACTGAAAAGTGAGTTTAGAATTGAATTCAAGCAAAAGGTGTTTAGAGTATTGTTGAAATACCTAGCTCCTAACACAGAGTATTGGTCAGATAAAGTAATAGATAGAGGGACTCTTAAAAATAGTAAGTTAGTAGGGACCAAATACCATAAACGTGAAGGAGAGGATTATTTTGAGGGCAAAATGAATGGGAGAGCTTATGAGTTCTGTGAGTTAAAGTTATTTAAGAGTAGTTCTAGTAATAAGGATTTGGCATTTTTTGAAGGAATTTTTATGAAAATCGAATATCCTAGTCCTTATAAAGGGCCTATTTTGTTAAGGTTGGACAGCCAGAAAAATAGTCATCGGAAGACAGTGGGTTATAAGAAGCTCATTGAATGTTTGGAACAAATGGCAAGAAAAGTTATTTACCCTTTGAATGCTAGTCTTGATGGGGGCTACTTATACATAACTATATCGGCTCCTAGTACTAAGAACTTTTTTAGTGTGCGACTTGATCAACCTTTGGATGAGATGCTTATTTGGGAAGAGACTGAACAGACCTTATCTGTTTTGGATGCAGGTGCTAGGGTGACAGATACCCAATTAGAGGACTTGTTGGAAGAGGTTGCTTTGTATTTGGATTTTGTAGATAAGCTTACTCAAATAGAAGCATAGGTTTGCTCAAAAAAATGTAATTTGGGGTTTATTTTATTCAATATCGCCAAATTATTAGCATGAAAAGTATACTCACCCTTATTAGCCTAATTTTTCTCGTATCACAAGTAGATGCTCAGAAATACAATAGAAAGCATTTTGAACAATACCCTGATTGTGCAGAGGTTATTCAACATTTTTATGAGAATAATCATGATGCCCTAAAACTTCCAAGAGGAAGATATTGGTTTGAGAAACGTCAGGATGGTTGGTATGCTTGTTTACATGATGATTATAATAGATATGGGAAGGCTAGTAAGGAGCAAATGGTTTGGGATGCTAAAGCAAAAAAATATCTTGAAGAAGATAATCAAGCATTAACAGTAAGTAACCAGCAATATTTAGCAGGCATAATAAGAGAATACCATCTTTTTGAATACAAAATATGGCCAGTTTGTGGCTACCGTAATGCTGCAACTGATGTGATAAAGCTATTGAGCCCAGTCAAAAAGCTTACTGATAATGAGTTGGAGGCATTAGCACGAGCTTATAATAAGGTATCGGGCTATCTGATAGAGTACAATACACTCAAAACAAGTGTATACGATTCTACCCTAAATAAGAATACCTTTAGTTCTGAAGTTCTAACTGAATATGTCAGTATGGCAAAAAAAGTATGGCTAACTACAAAAAACTCCTTGAACAAAATCCTGCTTATAGCACAATTGTTGGATATATAGAAACTAAGCACGCTCATGAAATTATGAGTTTTTATTTAAATTTGAATATGATTCAGCAAGGTAAGTTGGCTGAAGAGTTTTTGGATATAGCAGAATACAACGATTTTTTCTTGGCTAGTGCCAAAAACTATCTGCGTTCTTGTCCCCCTAATGCCATTTTAGTTACATGGGGTGATAGCGATTATTACCCTTTATGCTATGTGCAAGCAAAGTTAGGCTTCCGTAAAGATGTTACTATTCTCAATAAGTCCTTGATGGCTTTGGCTCGGCATATTAATTATACAAGTAATACCCTTCTTCCCAAAGAGAATCGAGTGCAAATTAGTATGAACTTGGATCTTTATAAGGGATGGTTAAACGATTATCTTTATGTAACTAAAGATAGGACAGAGTTTGATTATAGCGATTTTACGCAAAAAATGAATGAAAATCCTGCTCAATATAAATATAGAAATCTGGGAGATAGACCCATTCATAAGTTGCCTTCCTCTAGTATGCTTTTAGGTAAGGATGATCAATTGTTATTAAAAATAGCAAATAGTTACATAATAAAAGATGAATTCTTCTTGTTTGATCTTATCAATACCAATTGGCAAAAACGTCCAATATGTTTCACTTCAGGAGTTCCTATTCATCGAATTGCTTATCTCAGCAATTACCTAGTTCAAAGAGGAGAAGTTTATGAGTTGACTAAAGAAACTGCTAATGCAGAAAATTATCAAAACCAGCCTTTTAATGTAAAAATAAGTGAAGCTCTAGTCCTAAAGGAGTTTGAGTTTGAACCTTATACTTTGGAGCAAAGTTCCTCAACAGAATATTTGAGTCAGAATATGCATTATTCAACGCTGTTCTCTGATTTAATCGAATATCATATTGAAGAGGGAAATCCTACTATTATAAAGAATATTTTGGACAAAATGTATGAAAAATTGCCTCCAGCAATTACTGTACTTAAGAGCTCTCATTTACAAATAGCACAATACTATTCAGAATTAAATCCAACACATAAGCGAATCAAAGAGTATATAGAAGCTTATGCAAATCAATTGCAAATGGGAATAGATAAATGGGAAGAAAGTGATAAAATTGCTAGAATGCATTTGACTACAAATGCAAGAGATTTTAAATCTTTAGCAAAGCTCTTGATTGAGAGTTGCAGAATGCATAGGCTAGAAAAGTTAAGAGTGAAATATAAAGAACAGTTCGCAAAATACTTGCCTAGAAACTAAATTTAAAAGAAAAAGCAACCTCTATGGATTGCTTTTTTGCTTTTTGGTCACAATGTGAAGATTCTCGCAGTTTCAGCAATATTGCACTGAAATACTACTACACCCTTGTGAGTTATATTTTTGAGGATAAGAATTTAATAAAGGCTATGTCCTAAGTAGTGAATAAAGAAAAACTTGACCAGCATAAAAGTAATGCCGCCACCTATTACTAGTCCAATCAAGGCACTGACTCCTATAGGTACTTCAGGTTCAGAATAGGAGTAACGTCTTTCTTTTGCTTTGCGCTGTAGCCCAATAAGTTGATCGTCTACTAAATCATTGTCCAGTTTGTTAGAGTTATTCCAATTGAGTATTTTCTTTGGAAGTTTGATCTTTTTAGATTCATTATTTTGGTCAAGGTCATATGTCTTGATGAATGAACTAAAAGCCTTTTTAGAGTTTTTAGAGCAGCTATGATTAGGGCCAAATACACCAGCCATTTTATGTGAGGTTTGTATTTTTTACAAATAGTTTACCTCTTTTAAATGATAGTTTTACTCTTTTAGTTCCTCTAGGCTTAGATTTTTTCAATTTTTCTTATATTGAAGAATACATAGAATATAATATTACTACATGGAGAATATATTAGAACAAGTTCGTTCAGCTATACAAGTACATCTTAATACGTTTGAGGAAAAGAGAACAGAATTTGAAAGAAAAGGGAAAAAAGCAAAGCGCATAAGTCTTTATTTACTTATGGTAATGGTTGGAATATTAGCAATTAGCATTTTTTATTTTCCATACCAATCTAGTGGAGGGCCTTTTCCTCGACCTGATTTTATGGATTGGTTAATGATGAGAATAGGAATCTTTTTGGTATTGCTATTTACCATATTTTTAGTATTTGCACTAATGTCTCCAGATAAAGAACGCAAACGTTTGGAGGAGACTTTTAAAAATAAAATTTTTAAAAGTTTAGTTTGGGTTATTAATTCAAATGCAGCCTATCATCCCAAACATTTTTTCTCTCCAGATTCTTTAGAACAAAGCAATTTTTTTGATCATGGAATAGATGAGGTAGAAGGAGAAGACTATTTTACAGGGGAGATGAATGACAAAAAATATTTTTTTTCAGAAATAGAGGCTTTTAATATTGATAAAACAGGAGAAAATGAACGTAGGAGTTTAGTTTTTAAAGGACTGTTTGTAGATACATGGATTGAGTCTAGAATAGACGGAGGTATAATGATTATGCCTAAAGCTTTTTCTTCAAAGAAGAATCAAGATTTAAAAGTGTTTATAGGTGGGGGAGAGAAAAAGGTAATAACATCTCCTTATAGTTCTAGTTTTGGAAGTTATTATGAGATTGTTGCCAACGATTTTAGGGAAGTTGAAGAATTTCTAAAACCGGAATTAGTCAGGATCTTATGTCATCTAAAAGAGGAAATGGGGTATGATGTGAAAATGAATGTTGGTGCAGGAAAAGCTTATGTGGCAATTTCGCATACCAAATTTCATGATTTTTTCAGTATAGATTACAACAAACCACTAGATAAGACCTTAGTCCATCACTCCCACAAAAAATCAAAGGTCGATATACTGGATGAAGGTATTACTTGGACAGATACACAGCTCCAAGATTTGATAGACGAAGTTTCGCTTTATTTTGAGTTGTTGGATGTACTTACTAAGTAAGTTAGAGTGTCCATTGACTCTTAGCAATAGCCAACTCTTGCTTATCCGATTTTCTAAGTAACTTGTGCAAAAAGGTAGATTCATCTATCTTTTGGCATTCAGCCACCAATTCATCCTTCCAAAGACTTTCAGCCTTATATTGCAAATCGAGTGTATGTAGTTTTGCGTTGTTCAAGACCTCGTCATCTACCGTTTCTAACATCCACTGGATGTAATAAGTATTGCTCAAGTGCTCATTAAAATCTAAATGATGCCATTGTACCAAAAAATCCTGTTGCTCATCAACACGATCTATTTTAGGCACTTTTCCTACAGGTCTAGGCAGATAGGTTTCTGTTTTAGGAGGTTCTAGAGCTAGTATAAAATCAGGAATACGAGCCATTCTACGTTTTTCTGTGTCCATTAGTAGCCAAGTAGAGGAAGATTGGGCTATAATTTTATCATCCTGATCTAGAACTTTATAATCTCTATAGGTAAAGAACTTTTCGAAGCCAGCAGGGTGTGTAATTACTTTTATGGTTTCTCCTAGTTTTGGCAAACGGTTAATCTCTAAATGCTTGCGCATCAACACCCAAGAAATTTTATGTTTTTCCATATCCCAAACGGATACACCCATTGTGATCACGTTTTGCATTGCAGCTTCTTGCATTAGTTTGACTAATGATACAACAGTAGCTTTTTTATGTCTATCTATTTCGTAAGTTCTGATTGTGTATTCGCCTGTATATACTAGATGTGGATCTAATGCCATAATGATTGGTTGACTTATACTCCTTCAAAAAATAGTGGAGTATTATTAAAATAGTTTGTGAAGCTTTAGACAAGCTCCAAATACACAAACTATTTTTATTAAAAAATAGTAACAACAGGCGCAAAAATAGAATTTTATAGGAGAAGAGTGCAGTTAGAAGGCAAAAATATACCCAAAATGAACCTTGCCATTCTGGAATAGAATAGGGTTTCCTTGTTGTGCTCCGAGGGCATAACTCAGTCCAAAAATACCAACTTTAGTCTCTAAAGCGACTCCAATACCAAACCCATAAGGCCAATCTTGGGAGTCATTATCTATACTTTTATTTTGGGTATAAGCCACATCTCCAAAAACATAGGCATAAGAATTAGTACCAAAAAGGAAGCGCCATTCTAGGGTTAAGATATTGTACCAAGAGGCAAAAATAGATTCTTCATCAAAGCCCCGAAGCAGCTTGTTTCCACCAATTCGATACAACTCATTTTCGTAGATAGGATTTTTGGAAACAATCAAACCTGATTTTATTCGAGCCATGATGGTACTCCACTTTGTAATACCAAAAAAATGACTGTGCGAAAGGTCGAACTGATAGACAAATGATCGAGTCTGAATACTGTCATATAAGCTATTGTAATCAAAAGAACCATCTCCCTTTATGGCTAGTATTGCTTGGTTTTTTCGGATAGTCTTAATACCAAAACCTGCTGTGAGTTGGCTCTCAAAGCCTTTTCTAGGATTGAATTTATAATCCAATTTTTCGTAATAAAATTCTAAACCAAAGGTCGCATTATTCATATCTAAACGATTGGGTAATCGCTTAGTTTGTAGTATAGAACTGGTGTCTACACTAATCAGCCTAGTACTGGTGTTTTCCCAAAATGCTTTGATGTAACTCTCTCCTCCAAAGAGATATTGTACACCTACATCTGCTATTATATTAATAAAAGAAGAGTCCCGAACATAAAGCTTAAAAGCAGCATCTACTCCTAGTGGCAACCCTGCTATATAAGGCATGCGACCGCTAATAAGTAGGTCAGAAGTACCTGCTCGGAGTTGCTGCCATTTGAACTGGATTCGTTCACCAATCCCAAAGGAGTTGAGTAAGTCTATATGCACATTTCCTGTGAAATTGAACCGCTGTACTTGTGTGGTAGGGTCACGGCTGGGCAGGAGTCCAAAGAGTACATCAATTTTACTAGCATTTCGGTTCTCCAAAAACAAGTTTAACTCTGCTTCTTCGCCTTCAAATACAATATAAAAAGGGCGATAAACCTTGAGGTAGGGGAGTTCTCGTAAGCGATTAGAAATCTTACGTACTTTATTCTCATTATAGAGTTTTCCTTCTCGAATGCCTAGATAGTTGCCTAGAAACTTTCGGGAGATGCGGACCTTTGCCTTTTTACGCTTTTTGCCAACCAATTTATCCTTATTAGGAATAACCTTTAAGGCTTTGTATTGCATGATAGGCCCCTTGTTCATGTAGATTTTAGCAGCTATATCACTTTCTCCTATTCGAATACTATCCAAATAGACTGTAGCAAATGGGAATCCATTATTTTCTAAATATTGTAGCAGTTTGGTTTGGAGCTGTTCTACCTCTTTATAAAAAAAAGGACTGTTGCTATACAACCGTTCTTTGAATCCAATAGCATTGAGGTAAGGACTAGGGACATTCCCATTTTGCAAGTGAGCCCATTCGTAGCGCTCACCTGCAAACAAAAATGCGGTAAATTGATTACCATCTCTAAATAAGGTATCTATGGATGCAGCTAAATAAGCTTTAGCCTGTAGAGCTTGCAACAGTTTAGAAAGTTCTGCATTTATTGAGCTAGAGTCAGGATGCGAAGCTTTATACTTCCAGCGTTTCAGAAACTTGGAAGGTTGGTCCAATACTCTTACCTCTAGCTTCAAGCTATCCTGAGCCAATAGAGATTGAGTTGAAAAACTCACCAGTACTAAGAACAACAAACGCAACACTTGCATAAATGCTTGTTTAGAATCAATATGGACCTATTATACAAGCAATTAGTACATCAGATAGTGTACCTTTTAGTGTAAATAGGCAGTCTGAGGAAAAGGTTGAATTGCCTGTATATACTTTATCTTCCTTTATAGTAAATAAACAATCGGAAGAAAAGGTTGAACGTCCTTTATAAATTTTACTATCTTTTATAGTATACAAACAATCAGATGAAAAAGTTGATCGACCTTTGTACACTTTTCCATCTTCTATCGTGTAAAGGCAATCGGACGAGAATGTAGAGCTACCTTTATAGACTTTGTCCTCCTTAATGGTAAATAAACAGTCTGAAGAAAAGGTTGATCTTCCCTTATAAACCTTGTCATCTTTTATTGTATATAAACAATCAGACGAAAAAGTTGAATTGCCCTTATATAAAGTTGTTTGAGCAAAAGACAAATTCAAAGCTAATAATATTGTTATTATAGAAAAAAATATTTTCATGTAGTTTTTATGTTTTGAGCAGTTACTTCGATTTCATTTCATCCAAAAATACAACACCATCAAAGTCCTCTATAGAGAAAGGCAAATCCAAACTAGGTTTTCTGGGATGCTCCTGTTCATAAATATTAATACGAGATTCAAAGCGAGTTGGATAGTAATTCATCTCAATAATTGTATGGGCAGCACGATATTTTAATTCTTCATGAGCTGTTATTTTTTCTCTAGACTTAGCTGTTTTACATGCATTGATAGCTTCTTCAACTCTGTCAGCATTATATACAGAAGGCTGGAAGTTGTGCTCCTTACTCTCTGGAGGAGTAGGCAACTGACCACCCATCCAAAGCGTAGTTAAGTCCTCATAAGGAAATGGGTCAATAGGCTCACAATTATGCCAAACATTGAAGTGTACATGAGGGATGCCAAAAGGAAAAGTAACCATAGCATCTAAACCACTATATCCAGATAAAGCAATTGCTTGACCTCTATCTAAAATATCCCCAACTTCAACTAAACTGCGCCCTAAATGAGCGTAGCAAGTCATCAACCCTTCTCCATGATCTATAAAAACCTTAAGGCCACCACGATTAAATTCGGACATTACAGCCACTACTTCCCCTGCTGCTGCTGTAGAAACGGTAGTACCTACAGGAATGGCAAAATCAGTCCCATTGTGGCTATTGTAAGTCAACTTACCACCTCTAAAATCCTTAACCTGATTTTTTCTTACCGACCAACCTTCTTCAATAGGGGTTTGGGTATGATTAAAAAAGTTAGAAATAATCACCTTTCGGTCTACATAAGGTTTGCCTCGCCACAATTTTGGAGATATTCTAGGGTGTAATTGTGATAAACTCGAAAGTCCCCATTTGGTAGGTGGTACATCTTCTTGCCCAAAAAGAGCTTGTTTTGCCTGTTTCATGCGAGTTTTAAAAGGGGATAAGCCCATTGCCTCTCTAAAAAGGCGTAGTTTTTTTTGCTCTTGCATAGCTGATTTTATGGTTTTAATAGTAAGGTAATAATACTTGAATATATTGCAATAGTAGGTAGTAGTTATTGAAGTTGTTTAAGAATGGAGTTCAAAATAGGCTTTGAGTACTGATTTTGACTAGAGTTAGGCATTTTTTGAAAGCGTAGCCATAGCTACGGTTGATAAAAATAACAACACTATAGGTAAAATCAGCGTTTCAACAGCCT
>JAAEPD010000109.1 GCA_024222455.1 Aureispira sp. | reverse complement strand
GCCTTTCCGCCAAATGCTCTACGAAATGGTTGGTAACCCAGCAGTAGAAGCAGATAGTCTTCGTTTGAGAGCTACCTCTCCTGTTTTTCATGTAGATCAAATCAAGATTCCATTATTGGTAGCGCAAGGTGCTAAGGACCCTCGTGTAAAACAATCTGAGTCTGACCAAATAGTAGAAGCTCTCAAAAATAATGGTGTAGCTGTAGAGTATATTCTCAAAGAGAATGAAGGGCATGGCTTCCATAATGAAGAAAACAAATTTGAGTTTTATGGTAAGATGGAAACATTCTTGTCTAAACACCTCAAAGAGGCGGAGGTGCTGAATTAGAAATATATTATTATTGATAATATCAAAAGAATCCATTACGAAAGTAATGGATTCTTTTTTTGTTTATTTCACTAGTCCTTATTTTGTGTTAGCACAACATATTCAAGAATCCTAAAATATTAGTTTGTGTTTTTTTGTAAGTGATTGAAAAGAACTAAGAAAATTAAGTTTTAGAATTTCATTCTAAAATTCTAAAACCCCACAAACTATTACTAAAAATGAATAATGATATGAAACTAATCCTATTTTTTCACAGCTTAATCTTTCTAGGTTTACTCATTAATACGCCAGAACAAGAACAACAAATATTGCAAGAACTCTACAGCAAATTTGTAAAACTACAACAAATCAAAAAACAAAATCCTGATGCTTACAAGCAATTTGCTCAAAAAGCAGGTAAAGACAAACTCAAACAACTCAAGTTCTATCACAACTGTATTGTTCAAATCAAAAAAATCCGAAATCTGCAAGTAAAAGCAGGCAGTAATGATAAAAAAGTAACTAAACTTGACCAAAAGATAGATAACATCAAGAAAAAAGCAGATGCTAGAGGTATCAATATCTCAGAGGATGATCAGGAGGATAAGATAAAGTTGGGGGCTTTTTTAGAAAAATCTAAAAATGGGTTGGATAGTATTTCTACAAATCTTAAGCAACTAAATACAAAACTACTTTATAGTGTAGACTTAGCTGCTCTTAAAAGTATTTTGATAAAAGAAGTTAAAATGCAAAGCCCTTTTGGGGAATTGCTTAAATCTGACTTACAAGATCGTTTATCAGAATTGGCTGCTGCAACAGTACAAGATATCCAAAAAAAGTTTTCTGAAATGGTAAAACACTATCTTGATAAAAATCGTCGAATAGAACATTACAATATTAATGCTAGTTCTTTTTATAAAGAGAAGAGCGTTCAATATACTCAAGTAAGTGAAGACCTTGAATTATTAGTTACTTTAATAGGGCAATGTAGTAGTGCTAAAGTTATCAATGATCCTAAGTACATTAAAACAACAAAAGCTTATAAAGATAATCTAATCAAACTAGAGAAAGTTGAAAAAACTTTAGTAGACTGGAAAAAAGAGTTAATCACAGCTATTAATCACAAATATGAAAAGGCTAATCCACCTATATCAAAAGATACAACATTAAAATGTAGTGAAATCAAAACAAACTTAACTACTTTATTTGCATCAGAAACTCAACTACAAATCAAACAACTTTATAATAGTATAGTAGCTAAATTTGATGGGCAAATAGAAGTTATTGCTTCTGAAGCTAAAAATTATATAACTCATACTATTTCTAGTTATACTAAAAACAGAGCTTATCTACAGGCTTTGATAGATGCTGAAGAAGCTGTTTTTGACACAAAAGACCCATATAATATAGCAGAGATACTAGCAGATGCACAGGTAGGTGGTTCAGGCAATAATGTTAAAGATAGTATCCTTCAAGGTCATTTCGATACTTGGAAAGCGAACAGTTTAGCTAGTTTAGCACCAATCAAGAATGATACTCAAAACTTTGTAGACACTTATACCTTAGGCGTTGTAGGCAAAGACTTAAAGAGTAAATCAGATAGTGCTTTTGCTGACTTTTGGGATCGAGTAAATTCGGTATTCACCAACAATATTTTAGAGGCTACTGCTATAGATATTAAAAACGATATCAAGGAAGAGATTAATAACCTAAAAACAAGTGATTTTTTTGGTGAACTAAAACCCACTGCTATTTTCCCTGATATAACAACTCTCGCTGCCTATATCAATGATGTAACAATGGATACCTCTTGGGAGAGCTATCTTGCAGAATGGGAAATTTGGAGAAAAGCAAACCTTGTTTCCGCTATTGGAATACCTAAAAATGCAAACTTTCATGCTGAACGCTTAAAATGGCTTATGGATGACCTTTTAGGTTTTCGATATAGATGTAATGTAGGTATTGCAAGTTTTGCTGCTATAGCCTTTAGCAAATTAATTGATTCACGTAACCAAGAAAAGTTTTCAACTCAAGAGATGCAAGCTATTTGGAATGAATTTATTGAAGATTTATCTCCTAGTAGTAGCCACTTTGACTCAATCAAAGCACAGCTTACAGGCAAAGAACTATACGATTATATACAAACCTACATTAAAATACTCCCAACTACTTCTGATTTTCAAGAATTGATTGCAGATGCTAAAGAATCTACAGGAGGTGGTGGAGATAGTGGAATCACTTGCAGAGGAACAATTGCAGGAGAATTTGTTTGGTCAGACTGGGCAGCACTCAACTTACTTTACACCCCTAGAGGCTTCCAACTTAATGTAAAAGTTAGACTGACAAAAAAAG
>JAAEPD010000108.1 GCA_024222455.1 Aureispira sp. | reverse complement strand
GTTTTTTTGTCCGTGGGTCAGACTGAGTTTCTTGCAAGGCTTCTATGTACTCTTTAAACATCATTTTCTGGTTTTTAAACTCACAAATTAACTATTATCTACTACTTTTATACTTTTCCGAAGTTTTCAATTTTTTTAGATTTTAATAATATTAATGTTTCTTCTTTTTATTCAACATTCATACATTTAACCTTCAACATTTGAGTAATATCTCAAAATTTATTTTGATGTGATTGCTCTAGCTCTAATCTAACTAACATTATATAAGATTATGAACCTTACTACATCTCCCAATGCCCAACAGTTGTTGAGCAAAACACAAACATTCATAAAAGAGCATATTCTACCAATAGAACAAGAACTCTTAGCAAATGCTCATCATCAAGGCCCTGACTGGAAAAACTGGACTATTGACCCAAGAGTAGAACAACTCAAAGATAAAGCAAAAGAAATGGGCCTTTGGAACCTATTTCTGCCAGGCACAGAACATGGTCTATCTAATATCGATTATGCCCCTATAGCTGAAGCAACAGGTTGGTCACTCCTAGCACCAGAAATATTCAATTGTAATGCTCCAGATTCGGGAAATATGGAGGTACTTTGGAAGTATGGCTCTGAAGAACAAAAAGAACAATGGCTACAACCTCTACTAGATGGAAAAATCCGATCAGCATTCTGCATGACAGAACCTGAGGTAGCCTCTAGTGATGCCACCAATATGCAAGCAACTATAACTGATAATGGTGACACTATAATACTTAATGGTCGCAAATGGTGGAGCAGTGGTATTGGTCACCCTGATTGTAAGGTGACTATTTTCATGGGATTATCCAATCCAGAAGCTGGCCGACATCAGCAACATTCTATGGTTTTGGTGCCTTTAGATAGTCCTGGAGTAACAGTAGAGCGTATGCTGCCTGTTTTTGGGGCTTATGATGCGCCTTATGGACATGGTGAAGTTGTATTTGATAATGTAGAACTCCCTAAATCAGCTGTAATTGCAGGTTTGGGCCGAGGTTTTGAGATTGCTCAAGGGCGTTTAGGGCCTGGCCGTATACACCATTGCATGCGCTTGTTGGGTGCTGCTGAACGAGCTTTAGAACTGATGATTAAGCGTAGTTTGGATAGAAATGCTTTTGGCAAACCTTTAGCAAATTTGGGTGGAAATCGAGATATAATAGCGAATGCTCGGATTGATATAGATATGGCTCGCCTTTTAACCCTCAAAACGGCTTCTATCCTAGATGATGTGGGTGTTTTTGGTGCGATGAGCGAAGTTTCTCAGATCAAGGTAGTAACCCCTACAGTTGCTTGTAGAGTTATAGATCAAGCTATGCAGCTTTTTGGCGGTATGGGATTGAGTAATGATACTGTTTTAACTGGTCTGTATGCTTATGCTCGAATATTGCGTTTGGCAGATGGCCCAGATGAGGTACATCGTGGATTAGTTGCTCGATTAGAACTAAGAAAATATAAATAACACTAGTCCCAATTAATCAATAAAACTATGTCTAATAAAATTATAGACCAACCTCGTGATGTTCGAAAAGGGGAAGAAATAGATGCTGATGTTATCAGCAATTATCTTCGTCAGCATATTCCTAATTTGGAAGGCACAGCTAATATCAAACAGTTCAAAGGAGGGGCTTCTAATCTAACTTATCAGTTAGATTTTGGGCAAGAATCTTATATCTTGCGCCGTCCACCAATTGGTACCAAAGCCAAGTCTGCCCACAATATGGAGCGAGAACATGATATTATGAATCGTCTAAAACCTCACTATCCTACTGTCCCTAAGATGCTATTACATTGTGCTGATGAAAGTATTATTGGTTCAGAATTTTATGTAATGGAAAAGCTACGAGGATTCATACCTAGAGCTAGCTTACCTAAGGAGTTAGAGCTATCTAAACCACAAGTTCAACCCTTTTGCAAAGCTGCTGTAGATAAACTGATAGAACTCCATAAAATAGATTATAAAGAAGCGGGTTTTGAGTCTTACTATAGAGGGGAAGGCTATGTAGAACGCCAAGTTAAGGGTTGGTCCAAACGCTATAAAAAAGCTCAGACCCCTGATGTTCCTGACTATGAATTTGTCATGGATTGGTTGCATAAAGAAATGCCTAAGGATATTAGAACTTGTATCATACACAACGATTTCAGATTTGACAATTTGGTCTATGATGCTGATGACTTGAGCAATGTTATTGGTGTTTTAGACTGGGAATTGGCAACAGTTGGAGATCCTTTAATGGATTTAGGTAGCAGCATGGCTTATTGGATAGAAGCTAAAGATCCTAAATGTCTACAATTGATGCGTCCTCAACCTACGAACCTAGACGGTATGATGACTCGGGATGAATTGGCTGAATATTACCTCAAAGAAATGGGTTTTGGAGCAGTAAACATGAAGTACTATTATGTATTTGGGATATTTCGCTTGGCAGTTATTGCACAGCAGATTTACTATCGTTTTTATCACAAACAAACGACCAATAAGAAGTTTGTATTTTTTGGAGTTGCCGTGCAGATGCTAGAGCGTTATTGCCAACGCTTGATTAAGAGCAAGTCAAACAAGCTCAGTCAGTATCCTATGACAACTCTTGACAATCTAAAATTCACTAGTAAATTAGTTATAAAAAAAGTATTTGGATAATAATTAAAATCCCCCTAGCCCCTTTAGAAGGGGGAATACAGTATGTAAATACATTGTGTATATAAATTCCCCCTTCTAAAGGGGGCTAGGGGATTTCTCTAGGTCACAAAAAACATTAAAAATCAACATATCAATTACATTATGAGAATAAAAAATCTATTCAACCTAGAAGGGAAAGTAGCTATTGTGACAGGCGCATCCAAAGGAATTGGAGAAAGTATAGCAAGAGGTTTAGCAGAATTTGGAGCTAAAGTAGTAGTAGCCTCACGCAAACAAGAAGCCGTAGACAAAGTAGCAGAGTCCTTTAAAACAGATGGGTTAGAGGCAACTGGTATTGCTTGCCATGTAGGACATCAAGACCAATTAGAAAACTTGGTTAATAAAACGATAGAAACCTATGGTAAAGTTGACATTTTGGTCAACAATGCTGCAACCAACCCTTATTTTGGTCCTCTAGAATACTTAACTGAAGAAGCTTTCCAGAAAACAATGGACATCAACCTAAAGGCTGCTGTGTTTTTGAGCAATTTAGTGCGCCCTAATATGGCTACTAACGGAGGAGGAAGCATTATACATATTAGTTCTATAGAAGGTATTCACGCTTCTATGTTTTTCTCTGCTTACAACATGAGTAAAGCTGCTTTGATTATGCTCACCAAAAGCCAAGCAGCAGAATGGGGTCGAGATAATATTAGAGCTAATGTTATTTGCCCAGGTTTTGTAAAAACTAAGTTGAGTCAAGCACTTTGGGGCAATGAGGATTTACTCAAACAAGCCGAAAAGAGCATTCCGCTCAGTCGAATGGCCGATCCTGATGAGATGGCAGGACTTGCTGTCTTTTTAGCGTCTAATGCTAGTTCTTATTGCACAGGTTCTACTATTGTTAATGATGGAGGTTTGTTAAATGGCCCTTTATTTTCGATAGGATAATAAACCTTTAGTTGTTTTATTTAATAGTTCATGCGTTTTTAGCTTTATCAAGCTAAAAACAGCAGTAAACTTTTCTAATTAATTAGAAAAACTTCACGAACTATAGTTTGTCATACCAGCTATTTTTAATAGCTTTATAAGGCAATTAAGCGCATTAAAAGATACCTAATTATTCACCTTTAAAAAGAATACACAACCATGAGTGATGATCACAACCGTTTATCCGCTAGAATGTCTGATGAGACTATAAAAGAAGTTAAAGATTTGATTGGCCAAATAGAGGATAAAATGTCCTTTTTGATCACCCTAACAGAAGATGAGCGTCATCAGATTCCAGTAATGTCTCGCAGCACAGAATTGTTTGTAGCAGATACTTTACAAACTGCTCACCAATGCCGTGAAGCATTGCCTGCTTATGTAGATGTAGATGAGTTACTAAAAGATGTTGACTTATACGACTCTTTGACTCGTGTACTTTTGCCACTTAACCGTTTGCGTGATAAAATCAAAGACACTAAGAAATTAGCTGGTGCAGAAGCTTACAGTTCTTCTTCTATATTGTACAACATGTTACAAATGGCTGCTAGAATGGGCGTCGAAGACATGGACAAAGCTGTGTTGATGCTGACTCAACGATATAACGAATACAAACAAGAAGAAAATTCTTAGTTTTTTCGGGAGATACCAATTCTAAATAACTAAGGGGCTGTCTGAAAAGACAGCCCCTTAATTTTATATATTATCAGACTAAAGGTCCTATAATTCTCATCCTTTGGCTAAATCTCTGAGAACACTCTCATTGTCATTGCTAGATTACCCTACTAAATGTTTTGCTTTGTATGCAAGAATTTTAGGCAATTCATCTTCTATTAGTTCTTTCAAGGGTGAGAAAGGCGTTCCATCATAATGTCTTGCTACTGTCCCTGGTCCTTCAGGACTTCCATGATCTGCATTTATAGATTCACGCCATTTTTCTGCATGGTCTTCCCACTCTTGCTGGTCTACTAACTCAGGTGCAGTAAACCACACATTCCAAGTCAGAATATTACCTTCTTTTAGCATGTTACCAGATGCTACATTAAAGATATCCATGATAAATTGGTTAAACTTATCTACTTTTTCAATACCTCTTTTTCTAATAGGTCCAATTTCTACACCTAAATGTCCCAAGGTCCACGAAACACCTTCATGCTTTGCAAAATTAGGGATTGGAAAATCTTTACTTGATCCATTTGTCAATGGAAATTCAATCTGGCCAGGCTTGCCTGGGGCAAACGTCTCCACTATGATTGCATTTGCCTTGTTTGAGGGAAAAGGTAAACCTTCTGAATTAAAATGCTCAAAAAATTCCTTCACAAATTTGTTTTCATTTGCACTTGGACTAAACCAGATTTTGCCTACTACAGACATATCTGCAGCCAATTCTTTATTCGATTCATTAGCCCAACCTCTATTTCCTGTAACCGTCACTTCTACATTCATAGATCCAAGATTAGGAGAAGTAAAGCCTTGTTGCGGACAAATGATAGAGTAAACCTTTCCTTCATTGGTATATCCCAGTCTAGAGATATCAGGAGCAAACATCTGATAACAACGTTTTGGGTCCTTTTCACCTGGCTCAGATTCCCAACTAAACTCAGGCCATACTACTTTTTGTTGACGCTGTAGTTTAGGAATGTTATCCAAATTATCTTGCATGTCCAAAGATTCAAGATTTGGGTTTGGATATGCAAACTCAGGATTAGACTCACTAAATCCACCAACCCATCCCTCTACAGGAGTTTCATTGATGAGCGCTCGCAATTGATCATTTAATAGAGACACCTCTAGGTTGATTGCTGGAGTAGATTCATTTGCATTCTCTATTACATTATTTTTGGTATTCAGTAATTCGAGTCCTCCATCATTAACAATAAAGTACAAATCTGGAGATTTGTCAAATACAGATAAGAATCTAAATTTTGATGTATCAAAACTAACAGTAAATTTTCCTGTATTATCAGTAACTCCTATTCCAAGAAAATCATCATGTCCTATTGCATCTTTATCATACACTAAAACATGGAGATCCTGAACTCCCTTATCATGGTTTTTGTCTTTAACAGTTCCTACTACAGTATATGTGGAACCTTTAATGGTAATAGCATTACTCATGGCAGTTATTAATTGTTGTGATATAATTAAGCCTACTCCCTGCTCTATTGCACTTTTATAGACAGTATAGTTTATCTCTAACTGATCAGTATAAAAATAAGGCTTTCTCTAGTACATTACAATAGTAATAAATATATGCCACTTTATATTAAAATATATTAAATAAGTAAAAACTATATATAATTTCATTACACATTCAACCAATTAAAATTTGACTTTCTCAAAGTATTGCTCAACAATAATAATGAATACAAAGCAAGCTCTTAATCTTCTTCCCTTAGAGCCTTTTCTAGCGCTCCCATCTTTTCAGTCAAAGCAATTCGTGTATTCAAAAAATCTTCAAAAATAGCCTGATGTTTTTTACAATATTTTTTTAGACCTGCATTAATCAGATACATGGGAATAAACGCCTCATAAGGATTCGTCTCTACTTCTTGAGGTTCTTCTTCTACCACAGCAGGTGAATCATCAGGGCTATATTCTTTAGTCACCACTTTCTTTTTCTTCTTTTTAAATCGAGCAGCTTCCGTATTCAAAGCATCTTGCAATGGCCTTGTAGCAAAGGCATCTGTACACTGTCCAAATTGTATAGGTCGAGTACTATTATCTGCCATTACCTCCATCACATCGTCAATACTCTTGATATTATCCCCCATTTTCCCAATAGCTGTTTTCAAACCTGCTGTCGATGTTTGGAGTTCATCACCATGTTTTTCTAAACACTCACAAAATAGAGGAGCGATCTTTTTTAGGACTTTTTTGCCATCCTTACTAATTTTTGAATACTTTATCTTTATGGGAGTTTGAGCCTTTATAAATAAAGCCCCAAATAGGATTAACACTACTGAAAATAGGATTTTCATGGATACTGGATTTAAGGGGTTATTGTATATTTCTTTTTCGTAAGAAAAGTAAGCTTTTTATCTCATAAAACTAAATTCTAAACCTGCTCTAAATTAAAACTAGTTCTAAGCTTAGAATTGAATAAGAAAAGAATTAATTTGCGCTTTAATCATCATCAAACAAGAAGCAATCACTCTAATTTAATATCAAGAATGTCTCTCAAAACTTTTATTGTTCGCAAAGTTGCAGAAGCTATTACTAAACGTATACAGAAAGACAGCAAAAAAGCTGTTAAGCTCCAAGAACGTTGGATGCAAAAGCTTGTCAAAGCTGCTCGTAATACAGTTTATGGCAAAGATCATCATTTTGATCAAATTCGCAACTACGAGGATTTCAAAAAACAGGTTCCTCTTGCTGATTATGAGCAATTGCGCCCATATATAGATCAAATTAATGCAGGCAAATCTGATGTGCTTTGGCCCAAACGTCCAAAGTACTATGCAAAAACATCTGGGACAACCTCTGGGGCTAAATATATTCCACTCACCAAGCAAAGTATCCCTAATCACTTTAATACTGCTCGCAATGCACTTTTTAACTATGTAGCCACAACGGGCAAAGGCGATTTTTTGGATGGTAAACTAATATTTCTTTCAGGTAGTCCTACTCTAGAGAAAAAGGATGATATACTATTGGGACGTTTGTCTGGTATATCCAACCATTTGGTACCTTCTTGGCTCAAAAAAAGCCAATTGCCTTCTTATGAAACTAACTGCATAGAAGAATGGGAAGCTAAACTTGACAAAATAGTAGAAGAGACTGCAAACGAAGATATGCGCTTGATTAGTGGCATTCCACCTTGGGTACAAATGTACTATGAACGTTTATTGGAATACACTGGTAAAAAAACAGTATTAGAGGTGTTTCCTAACTTCTCTATGTTTGTGTATGGTGGTGTAAATTTTGAACCTTATAGAGCTAAACTAGAAGAGTTGGTTGGAGGGAAGATACCTAGTGTGGAGACCTATCCTGCCTCTGAAGGCTTTTTAGCTTTTCAAGATCTTCAAGACGATAAAGGCTTACTGCTGAATGTTAATTCTGGAATTTTCTTTGAATTTGTGCCTGCTACTGAAATTTTTGATGATAATCCTACCCGAATTTCGCTCAAAGATGTAGAATTGGGTGTTAATTATGCCATTATTATCAATAGTAATGCAGGGCTTTGGGGCTATAATATTGGAGATACAGTAGAATTCATAACTAAAGATCCTTATAGACTAATTGTTACAGGTCGAATCAAACATTTTATTTCTGCATTCGGAGAACATGTAATTGGTAAGGAGGTAGAAACTGCTATGAATAGTACAGCCCAACAACTGGGTATTCGAACAATAGAATATACGGTAGCTCCACAAGTTAGCCCAACAGAAGGGGGGCTTCCCTATCATGAATGGTTTGTGGCTTTTGATAATCTCCCAACTGACCTAAATAACTTTGCTCAGCAGGTAGATAAAAGCATGCAAGAACAAAATATATACTACAAAGATTTAATTAATTCTAAGGTACTTCAACCTCTTAAGATTAGACCTTTGCGTTCTGATGCTTTTCGGGAATATATGAAATCTATTGGCAAATTAGGTGGACAAAATAAGGTGCCGAGATTGGCTAATGATCGTAAAATTGCAGACTTTTTAACTAACTATATCCAAGACTAAATCATGAACTCAATACTCTTATTACATGGAGCTTTAGGCAGCCAAAAGGATTTCGTACAGCTAAAAGAAATTCTATCTACAGATTATAAGGTATATTCTCTAAATTTTTCAGGACATGGAGGACGTACTTTTCCTAGAAAAGGATTTAGCATGGCTGCCTTTGTTCAGGATATTTTAGCCTTTATGGAACTCTATCAATTAGAGCAAATTGACGTTTTTGGATATAGTATGGGTGGCTATGTTGCCTTAGAATTGGCTAAACAAGAGCCTCAAAAACTAGGTAAACTCTTTACGCTAGGCACTAAATTTGACTGGACTCCAGAATCGGCTGCAAAAGAGGCTAAAATGCTAAATCCAGATAAGATAGAAGCTAAAATCCCTAAATTTGCAGAAGCTTTATTCAAAACTCATGAACCTGCAGATTGGAAGGAGGTCATGCGATGCACTGTGGATATGATGACAGGTTTAGGCAATGGTCTAGCACTAAGTGCAGCTGACCTAAATAATATTCAACATCCAATTTCTATCAATGTAGGTAGTTTGGACAATATGGTTTCGCAAGAAGAATCAGAGCTAGCTGCTCAACAACTTCCTAATGGAACTTTTAATGTATTGGAGGGATTCAAACACCCAATCAATCAAGTTGATATGCAGCAATTAGCCACACGACTAAAGGCTTTTTTCTAGGCTTAATCTAAATCAATATCTTTAGTTAATTTGACCAACAAAGTTGAATAAACATCCCCTTGCTCTTCAGCATAAAACTCCATGTCTGATTTGCAAGCCCTGCAACGTCCTTGCCCCTTTACAATTAAAACCTCCTCTTCACAAACAGGGCTCGATTGGTGCTGGATAGTTATGTCAAATACATCCTCTAAGTCATCAAAGTTTAAACATGAGGATGTTTTTAGATAAGGTTTACATTTTTTACAGGCCATAATTAATCATTAGTATCTAAATCTACATTTTTAGTAATATCTACCCATAGTTTAGTATGGATAAACTCCTCAAAAGAAAATCGTATTTCTGTCTTGCAGGTTTTACAAACACCTATCCCACTACAAGCTAGACTTACAGAACTTTCTATAGTTAAATCAAAGGCAACTTCTAGTTCAGAAAAATCTCCAGATCGAACTCCTACTTGGAGGTGAGGTTTACATTTTTTGCAAGCCATAATTTAATTTTTTAGTTGTTAAGTCACACCAAAAATGGGGACTCCTTACATCTAGCCCTATAACTAAGGTAACTAAATCACTTTAGAATTACAATTGGTAATTAAACACAAAACAAGCCATGAAAAGTAAAATTTATATTATCCTAATCACTTTAGGTCTCAGCATTTGGTTATTTTCTCAGCTCAAAGCATCTAATAGTGGTACTAGCCCTAATATCATAACAGTTGGTGGTAAGAATAGCTCTACTAGCAACAATAAACCTGAAAAAGACAGCAGTGCTACAGGCTCTCCTTCCAACACCTTTAAGGTCTGTGATGTAACTCCTAGCTCAACGCCTCTAAAAGAAATACCTGCAAATACAATTATACAAACACTTCTAGAGACACAAAAAAATCAATATTTAACCTCAGAGGAAGCATCAAAGACATCGATTGATCCTGTTGTATTGTGTTCCTCTGTAGAAAAAGATGAGCAACTAATCAACACCCACACACATGCCTTAGTCCAAGCAGTATATAATGCATATGCAGACCATCGACCATTAGTATTATCGCCTGACATGATTTGGCTATTGATTGCACAAGGATTTTCCTTACATGTGACCGAAAATGCGGAAGATTTGCGCCATCTTTTTGTTGACCATGAAGGTCAGATCAATCTTGATGTCAAAAGAGGTTCTTATGTCCCTAATTCTAGACCTTTTTGGGAAGGTATATTCCCTGATTTCTCTGATGCTATTGCCAAAAACACAAAAGGGAATGTAAAAGAATTGGTTACTGCCTCTTTCTCAGGAACAGGCATTATTGAAAAAGCAGCTTTTGAAATTACATTGATGGATGCTATGAGTGCTTATTTCACCTATTCTGTATCGATTACATGCGGCATTCCTAATATCACAGTAGAAGGAACCCCTGAAGACTGGGCAGATATAGAAGATCGTTTAGAGCAACTAAAAGCTTACGATTTAGATTGGTGGGTAGATGATCTAAAGCCTATTATTGCGGAGTTTAAAGCAGCAAGTGAAGGTAAAGCTAAGACTTCCTTTTGGGAAGATATTTTCACAGCACAAACCCAAAGAATTGGTTGTGGTTCAGAGACATTTTACAGAGGTTGGATTTTTAAATTCTTTCCTTATCTGAAAAATGGCCGAAAAGCAGATGGAACATCAGCTTATAGCAAAAATCACTTACTAATATCGAGGGAAGCTAATCCTGAAAATAGTCCAATATTAGAGCTTTCTAGTTTGCCTAGTGGTTTAGCCAAAGCTAAGGTTTTGCTAAATAATAATGGTGCAATGACTATGTTATATTTCAATGCTGGTTTTGCTGGAATTGAGCAAGCTGATGAAACATTGGCTCTCCGTCCTAATATACATTGGTTTGTGGTCGATACTCGTCAAAAACCTACAGCAGCAGAATTGGCTAAGTATAATGGTGAATAATTCTAGACTCCAAAAAAAGATTGTTATGAATATATTATTCATCTCCCTTTTGATAGGGATGTTTTTCACCTGTACTACTGAAACTGAAAACAGCAATGAAGCTCATGATATTGAGCATCAAGAATTATTCGATTCCTTAGAATTGAAAATAGCTACAGCAACAACAACATTCAGTAAGTCTGAATCTGGAAATTATTTGATTAATGCTCAACTTTTGAATAATTCTACTGATTCTTTGCTTGTGGTATTGCCAGGCGAAGGAAGTGTTTCCGGATGGAGAACGCCAATTATGGGATGGTCTATCATTAATTTGGACTCTAATGAGGTGCATTCAGATAATTTCCCAAGTATACCTGAGTTGACTCTTTTATGTGCAAATGTCAATCAAGTTACAGAAAAAGATCTCACTAAAATTGCTCCAGCAAGTTCTGCTTCCTTAAGTTGGATAGATTTCCACCGTGTTTTTGATGTAAAGACGTTGAATAAGGTAGGAACATATAGCATAAAGCTTTATTACAAAAACACCCCTGATTTAGATTGGGAAAAAATAGGTTACCTATCTTATACGGAAGAAGCTGCTATCCGAATAAAGAATGAAACACAAGAATTTATGATATCTAGCAATGAAATTATAATCAAAATTATAGAGTAAACAATAATAGACTTGTTGCGACAAAGCCTTCAAATGCCTAAAAATAGAGTTTTTGATATAGAAGAGATTTAAAAACAAAAAGTTAAAATAAAAAAAGTGGTTTGTAATGTTTAGCTTAAAAGTGACGAAACTTTTAGAAAAAGCAAACAACTACAAACCATGAACAAGTTAGTGATAAATGAATATTTTGTCAAATAT
>JAAEPD010000107.1 GCA_024222455.1 Aureispira sp. | reverse complement strand
TTGGGTGGATGCTTTTCGGTCTATGTTGATTCGATTTGAAACTTCTGCTCAAAATTGGATTCAAGCTCACTATTTAGTCTTTGCTATGATTTTTCTTAAAAAATATTTCAACTTAACATTTAGTTTTTAAATCACTTCAACAACTTCACTTAAAAAAGTTGCTAACAATAGCCAAAATAGTGACCTCTTTTGTGAAAGGCAATTCAAAATTTAACATTCAAACAATACAAAATTAACTAGCTTTACGTTGTTTGTACACATCTACTAGCTTAGTACGGGTAGCTTTGTCTGGCTGTCCTGTTTGGTCAAGATTATAATCTTTTTGGAAAGCTTTAGCTGCTTTTTTAGAACCATTTCCCCATGCTCCATCTACTTTGTAGTTCTTACCATTTCGACTACTTTCAGAGTTCAAATACATAAAATATGATGTACCATCAGCCTCTATGCCTTTTCCTATGATTACAATAAAATGATCTGTTGTTTTATCACTATTGTACCCTACTGCATCATTTGGGTTAGAACCTCTAATACCTAACCTCTTATTGAAAGTATGGTCAACACCAATCACTACAGGAATACCTTTATCTAAGTTGGAGTTGATATACTGAAAACCTTTTTGTGCTGAGTTTTGAGCAAAAAG
The DNA here is from genome assembly GCA_024222455.1 of Aureispira sp. GTDB lineage: Bacteria > Bacteroidota > Bacteroidia > Chitinophagales > Saprospiraceae > JAAEPD01. Next base: position 2,412 of record JAAEPD010000107.1, on the reverse strand, counting down.
GGCATTATTTTGTAAACTATCAGAACCTTTTCCCTTTTATTTTACAATATCTTTAACCCTCTAAAACAATATTTTTTTTGTTCTATTATCAAATGATAACTAGGGGCATTGCTGATTTATACCATCAAAATAGTATCACCTTTCTTTATTTTCTAACGATATCTAGCTAATAGTGCATGCGTTTTTAACCTTACTAAGCTAAAAACAACAATAACTTTTCTAATTAATTAGAAAAACTTCATGCACTAATGTCTAGCACCAACACTAAATCGATACAGCTATGTTCAAGATTGGTTTTGCTAAAGAAGAAATTACTTATTTCAAAGAAAATGCAGGTTTTTTAGGATATATAGTTCCTCACAATATAGCTAAAGGAGTAGCGAGTCCCATATACTGTAGAGCCACAGTTTTAGATGACAACCAAGGTACTCTTGTAGCTATTGCTGTAGTGGAATTGGCATTTTGTACCAGTAAACTCAAACACGAAATACTCTTAGCTTTAGAAGAAGAATTGCCTGGAATTTTTACAGGAGCCAATCTTATGATCCCGGCACAACATACACATAGTACCATAGGTGGTTATTCTCAGTTTTTCTTTCACAATATACTCATACCTGGTTATGACCATGATGCTTGCATGACTTATACCAAAGGTATTGTAAAAGCTATTGTAGCAGCCTATTACAATCGACAAGCTTCTAGTGTCCACATCGCTCGATCTTCTTTTGAACCTAGTAGTATGGTTGCCTTCAATCGTTCCATAAAAGCCTATAACAACAACCCTGAAAATACTGAAAAAGTCACTAAAAAGGAAGCTGCTTATGCTCTCGACTTGACCATGAAACAGTTAGAAGTAACTGACCACAATGGTCAACTAACTGGCATTCTCAACTGGTTTGGCTGTCATCCTACCAGCTTATCCAACAAAAACACCTTAATTAGTCCAGACAATAAAGGTTTTGCATCTGCTAAGCTAGAAGCAACGCTTAATGACAAAAATGATACTGAACATGAGACTGTCACAGCATTTTTGCAAAATGCTTCTGGAGATGTTACACCTAACTTCATTTGGGAACCTCGCAAGGTGCGTAAGCAATTCAAGGATGATTTCGAGAAAATGGAGTTTAATGGAGAGTTACAATATCAAAAAGCCTTAGAAATAACAGAACAAGCTACTCCCGAAAAACAATTGGTTAGTGGTGGTCTAGATTATACAATTGCATACATTGATATGTCTAATGTTACGGTTAATCCAGAATTTACACCCAACAAAGAAGAGTTTAGACGCACAAGTAATCCATGTCTTGGTGTTTCTTTTCTGCAAGGCACCAAAGAAGGACCTGTTATGTCTAAACCTCTAGGAATGTTCACCCGTATAGTTAATCGCAATATAAAACTATTTGACCCTTTCTTTATAAAAGCACTCGAAAAGCCAGATTTAGTGCATTTATACAACAGTCAGTATCCTAAATCAACTACTATTGATGCTGGTGCAGGTCGAATAATGGGTACTCAAAATATCAAGCGATTTTTCATACCATCTTTTGTAGATCCTGTTATTCGCAACTTGAAGGTAATTCATCGTCAAGGTGCTTATATGATCAACAAGCCTTGGCTGCCTGAGATTGTAGCCATTCAGTTGATTAGCATTGGAAATATTTGCTTGATTGGGTTGCCTTGCGAGATTACGACAACTGCTGGTAAACGCCTAAAACAAACAGTCTTAGAGAGTCTAAAAGATAAGGGCATAGAAGAAGTTATTTTGTGCTCACTTACCAATGATTATTCAGGCTACACCACTACTTTTGAGGAGTATCAAGTACAGGCTTATGAGGGTGGACATACACTATATGGCAAGTGGACTTTAGCTGCTTACCAAACACAATTCAAAAAGCTTTGTAAGGAGTTTTGCAAACCTACTGAAGAACGTGAGGATATTGGACACCCTGAGATTCCTATACTTTTGGATGAGCAGCTTTGGAAGGGAACTATGGAGGTTTTAAAAGCAAAAAAATGATAATTTCACAGTATACTAAGAAGTAAGTAAATTGATCCCTATAAATATGAAAAACACTTGTATTATCAAATAAATATTTAGATATAACCCAAATCTAGACATCCAGTCAAATTCAGCAATTTTGTTAAGCCATTTTCCAAAATGATCATTTTGTTCTTGAGTAAGAAAAGAACTTAGGACCCATTTCAAGAGCCATAGTATAGGTAAGATGGGTATTACCACCAATATCCCCCAAACTATAGCCATCCCAAAAGTAACTGAAATACTACCAGCTGAAGTCTGGTAGGTTAAAAATTAGGACTATAAGTCCCCTGACTATTCTAAAGAAATATTATTCGAGTTATCACTTTGCTTAGAATCGTTGTGATTCTCTATATATGCTTTGATTACTTCAT
>JAAEPD010000106.1 GCA_024222455.1 Aureispira sp. | reverse complement strand
GATGAAGTAATCAAAGCATATATAGAGAATCACAACGATTCTAAGCAAAGTGATAACTCGAATAATATTTCTTTAGAATAGTCAGGGGACTTATAGTCCTAATTTTTAACCTACCAGAATTCAGCTGGTAGTATTTCAGTCAATTTTTCTCGAAACTGCTGAAAATAAAAATCTTGTTGTGTTGCTTCTTTTGTGCGAGCTTGATGATAATAATAGTATAAGGCAATAGCAGGATACTCTAAATAACTAGGGTTTTCTTCTAGGAAATAGATGAGTGTACTGAGCAAACCTGTTTGGTACTTTGATTTATAAACGGCTTGGTGTGATAAAATTAAACAAGCTTGTTTTAGTTTTTGCGCGATAAAACTAATGTCTAAGGCATTGGTTGCTTCTTGCAGATTAATAGGGCTGTTTCTATGTTTTTGTTGATGTTGAAGATATATGTATCGAAGATCTTCTAACCTAAATTTGGCATCAAGATATTTGCTATCCAATAGCTTACTTTTTTCAAGGGCTGTTTCTATCTTTTTGAGACTCTGAGTACTTTGTTTGGGCATACCTCTTTGCTCATAAGACTGTGCTAAGAAAAACAGTTGTCTAGTCGTTTGTTTTTTTAGTTCTTGTTGCACAAAAAAGCTCTCAATTAGTTGATAAGCAAAAGATATTAGATAATACATCTTTTTTTCTTGATAACCCTTTTGAGGATATATACATTTATATATTACTTCCTTATCTAAATAACTAGGTTGCTTTTTACTGGATTTTTGCAAATATTGAAATAAGAGAACAACATCCTGTCGAGTATTGTGATATGGTGATTGGCTAAATTTGAGTAATTGATTGCGCTCTGCTCGCCCCAAACCATAAAAAACTTCTACTAATTTTGTCTTATACATTTTTGATAAAAAACTTGTAAAGTTTAGTAAATAAAGGAGTTTTGTGTTTAAAAGTACTTGAAAAAAATGATTTTTTCTTCTTTGTATTGTATTAAATCTCTCTAGTGATCTGGTGAGTCTAGGTTGAAACAGAAAAATAGATTAAGATGAAAAATATTTATTGGTTAATCATTACAATATGCTTGCTCCAAGGCCCTCAATCTGTAGGACAAGGGTGGGAATATGCATTTTCGGGTACTATGGCTAGTGTAGCTCAAGATGTGGTGCAGACTACAGATAGTGGTTATGTGGCTGTGAGTAATCAACAACAAGGGAGTACATTTCTGATAAAAACAGATCAGTATGGACAAGAGCAATGGCGAAAATATATTAGCGATGCTAATAGCAATATCCGTTATTTAGATCGTTTGGCTATTCTAGCTGATGGTCGAATTACATTAGCAACATTACTGGAATATAGTACTACATCTAATGGAAGTAGTCAGTCTGCAAGTAAAATAATGTGGAAACAGTTTGATTTGCAGGGTAATCAATTGGATAGCCAAGCATATAACTTTCAGATACAGTATGAGGTTCTGGATTTTGATTTTAATTCTAGCGGGAATGTAGTTGTAGCAGGGAAATCAAGTAATACCACCAATCATATAGATAGTGTGTTTGTAGGACAAGTGCAGTTCCCTACAGCTCAAGTACAATGGATGTCTACAGTTACACGAAATGTTTATGATGAGATAAAAATTTCTGCTTCTGGGAATGGTGCTTTAGTCTTAGCTAATGGATGGAATGAGACTTTTATGGCTAAAATGGGGAGTACAGGTTTAGTGGAGTCTAATCATTGGTGGCATTCAAGTATACTGGTTGGTGCAGAAAAAGCAATTTCTACACTAGACAATGGGGCTTTGTTGTTGTATAAGCAACAAGTCAAAAAAATTGACCAGACAGGCGCTTTAGTTTGGCAATATGATTTACCTATTCTTCCCAATGTAGAATATACTCAAGATGCTATAGCCTTAGACCAAGGTGGTTATTTAGTCGTGTTGGCTGATCAAGTGTTTTTGTTAGATGAATTAGGCAATTTGATTCGAGCACAGGAGTTACAAGGAAATATATCAGGGGTAGCTTTGCAAAAAACTTATGATGGAGGATTTATATTAGTAGGAACTAATTTGGTAGATGCAGCTGCTCAAGGTGGTTTTAAAAAACACTTGATAAAGGGTGATGCTTTATTGTATATACACACCAATGTAATAAAAGGAAATGTCTATAAAGATTTAGATTATAGTTGTAGAAGTGATTTAAAAACTAAATGTTAAGTTGAAATATTTTTTAAGAAAAATCATAGCAAAGACTAAATAGTGAGCTTGAATCCAATTTTGAGCAGAAGTTTCAAATCGAATCAACATAGACCGAAAAGCATCCACCCAAG
>JAAEPD010000105.1 GCA_024222455.1 Aureispira sp. | reverse complement strand
CTAAAATCTTTTACCTTTGAAAAATACTCTAATACCTTAGATAAGTAGTTTGGTTCCATCTTTTGAACATCAAGATACTAAATCTTTTTTTTCTCTTATTTAGATGCGTTTGCCCTGATATTCTATCATATCACCAGTGTTTAAATTGGGCAATCCTGTTACTAACTGTTGATAATAAATAGTGCTACTACTGCTGTATATTCCGGCATCCAAGGTTCCCATTGGCACAGGCTGTCCTGTAGCGTCTTTATATTCAAATTGGAGATTAGTTAAAGTCTGACTTCTTGGCAATAACTTAGCATGCAAAACAGCCTCTGTAGCCTCTACATGCGTAGCTCCAATAGTAGATACTCTATTGCAACTAAACTCTCCCAATTCTATCTCCACAGCTGAACATCTTCGACCTTTCAGGCCATCAGCACGTACAGGCAAAACAGCCACCCAATCGGTAGTATCTGTCATAGAAAGGTTGGTAATGACTGCTGTAGTATCTGTAGTAGTAGTATAGAGCTGCATATGTCGATCATATTGCCCCAAACGATACACCTCATAAGCAGCAGCATCCTTGACTGTTTTCCAACGAATACCAGCATCTTCACCTGTTGTGCCATTATCGCAACGCCAATCTACTTTTAAGCCTTTAGCTAAGTCCGAAATACTCAAGGTATCGCTCAAATCACTATCTCCATCCTTTTGTATTCTAATTTTAGTCTGATGCATGCCTTCCAATGCAGTAGGCACCTTCCATTTATGGAAACGTTTATCTCCATTTACTAAAGCAATATTGGTCCACTGACTTGTTGTTTCATTCCAATAATCAATATCAAACTTAGTCCCTGTGGGATATCCATCAGCATCCCAACGGATATATTCAAACTCATCTGGTTTAAAACTTTCTCCACCCAAAGGATGTGTCAAGGTCAGTTTCTTAGGTACTAAATGGTAAACTACATAACATTTTTGAGGGCCAGTAGGCACATCATATCCAATCAATCGCAATTGCCAATTTTGGCCTGCTACAGGGTTATTGATCGTAACTTGTTCTACATTATTTCTGTGATCTTTTCTAGGTTTGGCTAAGACATCAAAACTATCAGGATCGGTATGATCTGCCACTAAAGGCAATTGCCAAGCCCCATTATGATACACCTCTAAGTCAACATCATTCACCAAAGCCTTGTTGGCTGTTGTGTTGTGAGCGGTATCTGCCCAATAAACCATAACTTTGAGTTGCGCCCAATCACCTGAAGGAATAGTCCCAATAGAAGCATTGACATAAGTAGTATCCCCATCATCCATCAAAACGACATTCCGTAAGGTATCCTGCATAGCTTCGTAAGCTCTTCGGCCATTAATCTTACCAAATCCAGTACGAAAATCAGGCCCTAGATTATAAACATCGTCAGCAGTGTTGAGTATAATTGCTTTGATGTAAGCAGCAGGTGGCTCTGTGCCTCCATGTGCTTGCTTGTAAGCCTGATACAAAGCTCCTATAAGTGCCGCAGCTTTAGGCGCAGAATAAGAAGTAGCACCACCTTGTGCACAAATATCTGGCTTGAGACGACCATCAAAGGCAGGACCTGTAGAACCCGACCATGTAGGGCCATCATCTATAGTGAAAGAGTTGACACAAATAGTATTTTTACTTTGTTTGGAGGAACCTGTCAATCTTGCCCAATGCTTGTTGAGTGTAGCATCTATAGAAGCCAAGTTAGTATACAAACCATAACTCCCTCTATTCGATTTCCCTCTACCATTTCCAGAGGAATAAACAATCATAAATTTGTTTTTCTCCTTGCATAGCTTATCAATATCTTGGGCAGAAGAGTTGTAAGAACCTGCGGCTAAATCGCCTGCATTACCTAAAGAACGATTAACAATACGCATATTGTCATTGTTATAAAAACCTCTGTAAGTTGCATTGCTGCTTCCACTAATTGGAGTCAGAATATCCAAATTGCTTATTCCCCATTTGATAGGTGTTACGCTTCCTGCTCGCATACTGTGCATAGCTACCCATGTGGCATGACGTTGTCCGGGAGAGGTCATATCTGTACTCTTATAAATCAACCGATTTCTAAAATCCTTTTCAGTTCGGTCTACCCTACTCAGGTCGTTGATTCCTACCACTACTCCAGTTCCATCTATACCATAAATTTTGCGCAAATAATTGGCTCTAACAGAGTTATTTTCACGCTCTGCAGTTGAGGCATTAGCCATAGCTTGGGGGCCTTCTGTTTCGGAGATACGTAATACATAAGGTTTTGCAACTAGGGCATTTAGCTTCTTTTTAGCTACTTGTATAACTAACTGGTGATAATTAGCATCTTTTTGGAGTATTTTAACGCCCATTTTTTGGAGGTCAGCAATTACATTTTTGCTTGATGCATTAGGAAAATAAGCTAGTTCTACCTTCAATTGATTAGAGTGGACTATAGTCTGTTTCCCATATTGTTGTTGATAAATAGCTACATCCATTTTTAGATGATTAGGAATAGAACCTATTGCTCTTATCTTGTCACCTCCTACTTGTGTAATATTTAAGCTACTGCTGAATTTTGCAAAATAGGCTTTAGCATCATAATAGGCCACCAACTGACAACCCAAGCGCTCTAACTCCTTGCGTTCAGCTAATTTAGGGATTTCATAAAACTGGATAATTCCAAAATAATTTCCATCAAAATGGCCTGTTGCTTTTAATTCTTGCAACTGATCCTTAATATTGCCTTCAGGGAGTGTGACAGCTCCATTGAAAGACTCAATTGTGTAGTTTGGGGTTTTATTTTGTGCTTGTAGTTGACTAACGAGTAGCAACAGTGTGCAGCATATTAGTTGTTTAATCATAGTAGTTAAGTTTTTGGTAGTGAATACTTCACCTTCTTTATGTTCTAATTTACGAATTAGTAACCACTAGTGTTTTGAAGTTCTTTTCAAAAACCGAAGCAACAAAACTCTTCACAAACAACTGGCAATCAAAAACCTAAACACAATACATAATAGTTTTTTATTTCGTTTTTTAGTATTCTAATAAAATAAATTAAACTAATAAACCGTCAATTTGTGACATCAAATACAAACCTTATGAATCTAAGTTTTTGGGAATATGATGCTTTTTTGAAAGATATAGATATAGTGATTATTGGTAGCGGTATAGTTGGCTTAACTGCTGCGCTCAAAATCAAAACCCAACAGCCTAAACTAAAAGTAGTTATATTAGAGCGTGGATCTTTGCCAAGCGGTGCAAGTACTAAAAATGCAGGTTTTGCTTGTTTTGGGAGTGCTTCTGAACTCTTAGAAGATTTGGAGCATCATACAGAAGATGAGGTTTTATCTCTATTAGAAAAACGCTGGAAAGGTCTTCAACGATTGACTCAACATGTAGGCAAAAGCATGGGTTATTTACAACATGGAAATTATGAGGTTTTTGCACAAAAAGACAAAGCACTATTTGAAACCTGTGCAGAACAATTAAATTACTTAAATAAACAAATTGCTCCTATAACTGGTGAGTTAGAGACCTTTTCTGTACAAGATGGGCAATTAAGTCAATTTGGATTTAAACAGATTGATCACTTAATCTGGAATCGATCAGAGGGCCAAATCCATACAGGGAGAATGATGGAAGCCTTGCTTGAAAAGGCTAAAGATGCAGGTATCTTGATTTTAAATGGAATTGAAGTGAAAGAACTAGAAGAAACTTCCAGTCAGGTAACAATACACACTCAACAAGGCTGGAATATCAATTGTAAAGCTGCATTAATTGCTACCAACGGTTTTGCTCGCCACCTACTGCCTGACCTACAAGTTAAGCCTGCTCGAAATCAGGTTTTGCTGACTAGTCCTATTCCTAACCTGCCTATAGCTGGCTGTTTTCATTATGACAAGGGCTATGTCTATTTCCGAAATATCGAAAACCGTATATTGATTGGTGGTGGTCGTAATCTAAATATAGAAGGCGAAACTACTGCTGAATTTGGTTTTACAGATCAAATCCAAGAGCATCTTCAGGGCTTATTAAAAAACTACTTTTTGCCTAACCAAGACTACACTATTGAGCATAAATGGAGTGGTATAATGGGGGTAGCTGATCAGAAAAAACCTATTGTCAAACATCATTCTAAACGAATTTCTATTGCTGTTCGTATGGGTGGAATGGGTGTTGCTATTGGGTCCCTAATTGGAGAAGAGGGAGCTGGGTTGGCCTTAGAAAATTTATAATCTATTTGTTTATATTGTATCTTTTTTGTTTATTTGTTGTAGTTAGTGACTCAACTGCTTATAGACTTTTTATAATTGAATAATTTGTAATAGATTATGGCTAAGGTTCAAAAAATATTTGCTTGTACCAGTTGCGGTGCATCGTCTCCTAGATGGGAAGGAAAATGTTCGTCTTGTGGAGAGTGGAATACCCTACAGGAAGAGGTAATCATGAAGGAAACTCCCAAAGAGAAGCAAAAGAAAATGTGGAAGGGTGCTGGCCGAAAAGTAAAGGAAAAAGCAAAGCCTAAACATATTACAAAAATAGAAACGGGCAATACACAACGTAGAGAGACACACGATAAAGAGTTGAACAGAGTGCTTGGTGGTGGTATTGTAAGTGGTTCTATTGTCCTGATTGGTGGGGAGCCTGGTATTGGTAAGTCTACCTTAATGCTACAACTGGCCTTGTCGCTAGATGCAAAAATATTGTATATATCTGGTGAGGAAAGTGAGGAACAAATAAAAATGCGTGCTGATCGTTTGGGCACACGTACATCTGACTGCTATATTATGTCAGAAACTAATTTGACAAATAGCTTGATGCAAGCTCAAATCTTAGAGCCAGACTTATTGGTGGTAGATTCTATACAAACGCTCACCTCTCCACATATAGAATCGCCTCCTGGTAGTGTTTCGCAGGTGCGTGAATGTGCTAGCGAGCTGCAACGTTTTGCTAAAGAAAGTAATATTCCTGTGTTTATCATTGGACATATCAATAAAGATGGAGCTATCGCTGGTCCTAAATTGTTGGAACATATTGTGGATGTAGTTCTACAATTTGAGGGTGATCGAAATTATACCCACCGTATTTTACGTACTATCAAAAACCGTTTTGGTTCTACGGCCGAATTGGGGATTTATGAGATGCAAGGCACTGGATTGAGACAGGTTTCTAATCCATCTGAGCTGCTTTTATCTCAAAAGGAAGAGGATTTGAGTGGTTCGGCTATTGCTGCTACCTTGGAGGGCGCAAGACCTATGTTGATAGAGGCTCAGGCTTTGGTAAGTACTGCTGTTTACAGTTCGCCTCAACGCTCTGCTACTGGTTTTGATCTGCGTCGTTTGGGAATGTTGCTGGCTGTGCTCGAAAAACGTTGTGGTTTTCAGTTTGGAAGCAATGATGTATTCCTGAATATTGCGGGTGGTCTCAAGGTTAATGACCCTGCTATTGATTTGGCTATTATTTGTTCGTTAATTTCCTCTTTGGAGGATGTGGCTTTACCAAGCAATATTTGTTTTGCAGGTGAGATTGGTCTCTCAGGAGAGATTCGATCGGTACAACGTATTGACCAACGGATACAAGAGGCTAATCGCTTAGGTTTTGAACAGATTTATATCTCTAAATATAATATGAAAGGGGTTGACCCTAGTCGTTTTGATCTAGAAATTATCCCTTTGGCTAAGGTGGAAGAATTGTATAGACATTTGTTTGAGTAGCTCTTATTGTGTCCTATTAAAAAAAGTACAAACGTATGAAAGACACTGAAGACTATTGTCCTAATAACAAACAAGATTGGAGAAAATGGCTTGAATTAAATCATAATAAGAAACAAGCAGTTTGGCTCATTTTTTATAAGAAAAAATCTCCTAACTACAACCTAAGTTGGAGTGAGTCAGTTGATGAAGCTCTTTGCTTTGGGTGGATAGATAGCACTAAAAAGACTATTGATAAAGAAAGGTATATGCAATATTTCAGTAGAAGAAAACCTAAGAGCATATGGTCTAAAATAAATAAGGATAAAGTAGATTATTTAACTTCCAAAAATCTAATGCAAGAAGCTGGATATAAAACTATTGAAATCGCCAAAAAGAATGGAGCTTGGTCTATTCTAGATGAAGTAGAGGCCCTTGTCATTCCAGAAGATTTAAGTAAAGAATTTGATAAAAGAGTGGGTTCTTTGGAATATTATGAAAGTTTAAGTAAATCAGCAAAGAAAATTCTATTAGGATGGGTCGTTCTTGCTAAAAGACCTGAAACTAGACAGAAAAGGATTATTGAAATTGCAGAAAATGCTAGTAAAAGCCTTAAACCAAAACAATTCAGATAGATTGAATTAATAAAAAACAGCATATATGGGTTTCAGATATTTGCTCCTTGTATTGAGTTCACTTACAATATCCAATGCTTTCTCTCAATACAAAATTAGCAATAGTCCCTTAGAACAAATCGTTCCATCAGAGACGCTTCCTGAAGGTGTTGTAACTCAAAACTCAAATAATAACTTAGATATCTTTAAGTACAAGAATCGTTATTATGTTGGATTTAGAACAGCTCCATCACATTTTGCTTCCTGGATTACAGGACAACTGGGAAAGACTAATATTTATATGACTCGCTTGAAGTTTGAAAAAGATAAAGCTGAAATTCGTTCATCAGAAGACATTGGACCATTTGAGTTTTCAAAGCCAGAAGGCCAGTTTTAAGAGCTGTAAGTAGAAAAATTTTTAGTATTTCAAGATCATTTAAGCAGATGGAGTTTAAAACAGAGAGTTATATAGATGAATCTTTTGAGGAGTTATCCTTGATAGAAGGACGTTTGGAAGACAAAGAGTTTAGCAATTGCAATTTTAAGTATTGTGATTTTACTAAAACAATGTTTGACAACTGCTTTTTTGATGAGTGTACCTTTGAACAGTGTGAACTGAATATGATTGGGATTACTAAAAGCACCTTTCGGAAATGTAGTGTAACCGAATGTAGGGCTTTAGGTATCGATTGGGAAAAGGTTTCTACCTCTTTTATGATCGATTTCAAATATAGTATTCTAAATCATTGTGTATTTTGGAAAGTTGATCTTCAAAAATGCTCTTTTGTGAGTTGCCAAATGAAGGAAACCATGTTTGAGCATAGTCTTTTGCAAAAGGTGAAGTTGGTGGATAATGATTTTGAGGGGGCTAGTTTTAAGAATTGTGATTTGAGTGGTGCTGACTTTAGTCAATCACAAAACTATTTCATTGATTTGACTCAGAACAAAGCTAAAAAGGCTATTTTTAGTATGCCTGAAGCCATAGCACTTTTGCAGAGTTTTGATATTGTTATTCAGTAGACTAATCCTGAAAGCCCAAAAGAAGTAAACACATGGGCTGTCCCAAATATCGGCTTATTCAAAACTATAGATTTCGACTAAATCACTTAGGCTCATCACCGTTCCTATATTGGCTTTGGTTGCTCCTCCTACTACATACCATTTCCCATTATACTGCTGCGAAACCATTCCGTGTTTTGGCGTTGGTTTAGACTCTGTAACTGACCACTTTTTAGTCTCTAAATCATAAATATCTTGCCGATCTTGTATGCTATTGGTGGGCAAATCTTCTCCTCCAATTATGTGTATTTTATTATTGTATAATGTTGCTGCTTGTCCTCCGCTAGGAATCTCCAACTGAGTAAAAATTTTCCATTTTTGAGTATTAAAATTATATAACCAACAGGGTTTTAAAGCACCTTCTTCTTTGCTTCTTCCTCCTACCACATAGAGTTTATCCTTTTGATATAATAAACAAAGATGATCTCTTTGTGGCTCTGGGAAATTGGGTAGTTCAACAACCCAACGATTTTCTTGAGGTAAATAAGTCCAAATTTCGTTTGCTTTAGGTCCTTTACCTCCTATTACATAGAGTTTATCATCTATAGTAATCATGCTATGAGCAGCCCTTTTTTCGGGCATTGGTGCTAATTTTAACCATTCTTGATTTTCAGGATTATAGCTCCAAGTAGTTGCTAATGTTTTAGTCTGAAAAAGGTCTCTAAAACCTCCTGTTATATAAATTTTGCCATTATAGGCTGTCATTCCTATATGATTTAGCCGCTTAGGCAATTGAGGTAAAACTGTCCATTGATCATTAGGTATATTATAGACCGAAAAATTGCGCTTGCTGCCCCAGAAAGTAATTCCTCCTGCTACATAGATATTGTCCTCAATCAGAGCTGAAGCCATTTCAGAAAGGGCTTTTGGCATAGAGCTTCCTTTAGTCCATTCTTTAGATTGCGCTACTAGCATAGGTGTTGAGACTAGGAGTAAAAGAGTTAGACTTAAGAACTTGTTCAATGGATTCAAGGGCTATTATTTAAAGGGATGTTCTAATTAGTATTCATTATCAATGCAAGATAGCAATCTTGACTAGTCTATACAGTAATAATATCCTACAATCTTTCAAAGTAGAGTTTGATATAGTATTTGAGCAGAATTACTTAACTTTGTCGCGAAATCAAGTTACAACTAGAATTTATATAATAATGATGGAAGAGTATATTAAAATTGGTCGAATAGGAAAAGTTCATGGATTAAAGGGTGAACTAAAACTAGTCTTGGATGATCAGTTCTTGATGGATGCAATACAACTAGAGGCTCTATTCTTGGAGGAACGTGGAAAAAAAGCTCCTTATTTTATTGATTATCTAAGAGGTAAAGGCACCCTGATTTTAAAGTTGGAAGAGATAGAAGACCGTCAAGCAGGTGCTTTGCTCACAGGAAAAGATGTTTATGCTCGTAGTGAAGATATTTCTATTTCGGAAGAAGAAATAAATGCAGATGATTCTACTTATGGGTATTTAACTGGTTATTCTATAGTAGATGCAGAATTGGGTAATCTTGGTAAAATAGAAGCTATAGAGGAGTATCCTCAACAGGAACTAGCCTTGTTGGTTTATAAAAATCAAGAGTTTTTAATTCCTCTTAATGATGCTTTTATTACAGGTGAGGACGAAAAACAACAGCTTATTTATATGGAATTACCTGAAGGGTTGTTGGAGTAATTAGATCTTGATGGCTCAGGAACTTTGCTTTTTTAGTCGTTAGACTGCAATAAATAAAATCAATCAAAAGTGCATGACAGAAAATACATTTTTCTACTTAGGGCTTTCTCTTCTAATGATCCATGAAATGGATGCGATACGTTGTAAGGAGTGGAGAATTTTGCCTGGTCTTTCAATGCTAAGTGATAGATTAGGTCATATTGTTTTTATGTTTGCTCATATTCCTATCCTATTTTTTATATTTTGGCAGTTAGTCCAAAACTCAGATTTAGAATCCTTTATTAAAAGTTTTGATATCTTTATGATTATCCATCTTGGTCTTCATATCTTATTCCTAAAACATAGAAATAATGAATTTAAAGATTGGATATCTTGGACTATAATTATTGGGATAGGCTTGTGTGGAACAATTGATTTAGTAATTTAATAATCAGTTATGAATGGATTAGAGATAATAAATCGTGCTCAACAATGGTCTGAACGAAAGGCTATTATTTCAAATAATAAGACTTATACTTATCAAGAACTGTTAGAGGCTTCTACTAATGTTGCTAGTCATCTTTTGGGAGATTTAGAAGACTTGCAAGAAACTCGAGTCACGTTTTTGGTAAAACCTAGTTTTGAATATACTGCGCTACAATGGGGCATCTGGAGAGCAGGTGGTATTGCAGTGCCTTTATGTGTATTGCACCCTTTACCTTCGTTGCAATACGTGATTGAGAATACTCGTTCTAGCATTTTGGTGGTGGATAGTGAATACATAGAGTTGCTGACTCCCCTTGTTCAAGATCGCAATATTCGTTTGTTGGAAACCTCTGCGGTTTTAACGACTACTACCAATGCAAAATTACCCATCATAGAAGATAGTCGTAGAGCAATGATTTTGTATACTAGTGGTACAACTAGCCTTCCTAAAGGAGTGGTGACGACACATGCAAATATCAATTTCCAAATTTCTACTTTGGTCGAGGCTTGGCAATGGCAAAAAGATGATCATATTCTGAATATTCTTCCATTGCATCATGTACATGGTATTATTAATATAATGAGTTGTGCGCTATGGGTTGGTGGTTGTTGCGAGTTTTTGCAAAAGTTTGATGCTGCTAAGGTTTGGAATTGGTTTGGAGCAGGGCAGATTAATCTGTTTATGGCTGTGCCTACTATTTATTATAAGTTAATTAGCTATTGGGATAACGCTGAAGAAAAAGAACAGAAAAGACTTTCGGCTGCCTTAGAAAAATTTAGGCTAATGGTATCTGGTTCGGCTGCTTTGCCTGTGCCTGTGCTCGAAAAATGGCGCAGTATGAGCAATCAAACACTTTTAGAGCGCTATGGCATGACTGAAATAGGTATGGCTTTGTCTAATCCTTATGATAAAGAGCGTAGAGCAGGGCATGTTGGGCAACCATTACCTAATGTACAGATTCGATTGGTAAACGAAGATGGAGTGGTAAAAGCAGAAAATATTGCTGGAGAGATTCAGATAAAAGGACCTAATGTATTTCAAGAATATTGGGAAAAACCTGAGGCTACTAAAAAGGCATTCACACCCGACGGTTGGTTTCAAAGTGGTGATATCGCTATGCTGCAAGATGGTTATTACAAAATACTAGGTAGAGATTCTGTAGATATTATAAAATCTGGTGGTTATAAAATATCTGCCTTAGAAATAGAGGATGTCTTGCGTAAATATACTACGGTATCAGACTGTGCTGTAGTTGGAATTGCTGACCCTGAATGGGGCGAGTTGGTGGTAGCTTATTTGGTGTTGAATACTAATGAGCCTTTAGAGGAAAAAGAACTAAAAACTTGGCTAAAAGGGCTTTTGCCTGCTTACAAATTGCCTAGGAAGTTTAAAACCTTGTCTGAGCTGCCTAGAAATGTGTTGGGTAAGGTGACCAAGAATGAGTTAAAAAAAATGTATTAGCTGTTAAACATAAGAAGAGAAGGAGTACAACATTTTGCTGTACTCCTTCTCTTTTTCTATTTTGATTATTATTTATTTTGAGGTTCTTATGCTCTTAGATTTTGGATATTTGAGCATATAGCTAAACTTGATCTTTTTGGATTGGCCTGCTGGCACTTTGAGTTTCCAGCGTAATGAGCCATATGGCTCATGATAATCTGCCTTGTTCATATCTATTATTTTCACCTCTAAGTTTTCATTTTTAGAGATTGGAATTTGATCTAAGATATCAATATCAATTTCTCGTTTTTTGTTGTTGCGGACTACAATTTCGTAAGTAATATTTTCTTTAGTATTCATTCCTATTACCTTCTTTGTTGTCAAATCCTGAAGTTTTTCACGCTTAATATTGATTTGCTCATCTCTACCCAAGGATAGTAACATAGTATCAGTAGTTACTTGAGCATTGATAAAGGATTGCCCCAAGAATGTACCTTCAAAAAAGATATTGGCTTTACCTGGCAAAAGGTTGTATTGTCCATAATCTGTTATTTTGGCTAAAAGAAATGCTGCTTTATCTAACTTAGGAACGGAATGATATTCGTAAACTACGCTCATATCATGCTCTTTGACTTTTACAATATGTTGCTCTCCATCACTCGGAATATCATGCTTTAAATCCAACTCAAATTCCAAAATTGATTCCATCTCATCATTAGCAGTTATATCTGTAATAGTTGGTGTGTTCACTACAGGCTTGCCATCAGCTTTTAGATTAGCGTGATTTCTGCCACTACCTCTATAAACATTATAACTCAAGTTACGCATAGATTTAGTAAAAGTAAGGTAGAAAGTTTAACTTTATGAGATGCAAGATAAATTAGACTTATACACAGATTATTTATTAACAACCGTTCATCAAGCAACAGCAACTGGCTTGTCTCGACTCG
>JAAEPD010000104.1 GCA_024222455.1 Aureispira sp. | reverse complement strand
GGGTGCTTTCTTTGTTATATCTCTTTATCTGTAGTTGTTTTCCATTTCCAAGCATTAAATATAATTAGGAGCAACAAAATAACTTCTATTGTAGCTATCATAATGTAATGTGGAGTTAGAGAAGCTCCTCCTATCACATAAATTATCGTAAAAATTGCAGCAACAATATTGGCTAAACGATTTACTTTATATTTCAATACCCTAGAGAAATAAATCATCATAATCGGAATATTTGTAATAATTGCAGCAATCGCCATTACTAAAGTTACCTCACCTGGAATCTCAAGTGTATTTTTGTTTACCAACTCTACTAAAATAGAGAAGATGTCGGCAAAGATCATATTTATTAAAATGACTATCCATAAGGTTGATAGCTTAACTCTTATATCAACTAACACTTCATCTTTCATAGTACTTTATATCTTTTTATATTAAAAATAATAAAGCTATGAAAAGCATTCTTGTATATCATTGACTTTGGTTAAGAAATGCTATGCCACCCTATTTTTGCTTCAATCTTTTTCGAATTCTACTCAACGATTCTGGCTTGATCCCTAAATAACTTGCAAGTTGATACTGAGGAACTCTTTGGATCAAATTCTGTCTAGTTTTTATTAGATTAGTATAACGTTCTTCAGGAGTCATCATTTTATAATCTATAAATGCTTCCTGATAATTAGACATCATCACCTCTCCTATTACTCGACATACAGATTCTAGAGTTGGATATTTCTGAAACATTTCCTTTTCATGTTTAGCAGTACTAAGGCTTACTACAGTATCTTCAATACACTCCAAATAATGTGTTGAAGGAACTCCTGTTTCATAGCTCAAAGGCGAAACAGGTTGTTCCTCTGTATAAAACTCTATTGTTCTATCTTCACCATCTTTCAGCATATAACTTCGAATACAACCTTTGAATACAAAATAACTTTTGTTAGAAAGTTCTCCTTCTCTCAATAAAATAGTCCCCTTTTTAAAACTTTTTATAATTGTACTTTCAACAATTACATTGGTAAGTTTATCTGTTAGGTCTATATGTTTTGACAAGTATTTTATCATTTCATTCTCCATAGCCTTCTCTAAGTTTCAATGCTAGAATATATTTAAGCCTTAGCTCATTGTTGTCTCCTTCTCTGCAAAACTAATTTCAGGGTTGACTTGATTACGAATGAGGTCTTCAAAAGTTTCTCGTTTGCGGATCAAATAGTCTTGTCCTTCATGGATTAAGACTTCGGCTGGTCGGTACCTAGAGTTGTAGTTAGAAGCCATAGAGAAGCAATAAGCACCTGCATTTAGGAAGCACAGTACATCTCCTTCTTTTAGTTCTGTTATCTTTCTATTCCAACCAAAAGTATCTGTCTCACAGATATAACCTACTACAGTATAGATTTTAGGTTTACCTGTAGGATTAGATACATTCATAATCTCATGGTGTGCTCCATAAAACATAGGTCGAATCAAATGATTAAACCCTGTGTCTAGCCCTGCAAAAACAGTAGAAGTTGTTTGTTTGATAACATTGGTTCTTGCAAAGAAATAGCCCGATTCGCTCACCAAAAATTTACCTGGTTCAAACATCAAGGTTAGATCTTTGCCCATCTCTGCACAAAAATCATTGAATCGTTTAGACATTTCTGCACCAAATTGCTCTATATCTGTCTCGATGCCATGTGGCTTATATTTCACCTTAAAACCACTACCAAAATCAATGTACTTTAGGTCATCAAATTTTCGAGCTACATTAAACAAGATATTTGATGCATATAAGAATACATCTACATCCAAAATATCGGAACCTGTATGCATGTGCACCCCTTCTATATTCATTTTCAGGGTATCAACCAAGCGTTCTACCAATGGCATTTGGTGAATAGAAATTCCAAATTTAGAATCAATATGACCTACCGAAATATTGGCATTACCACCTGCCATAATATGTGGGTTGACCCTAATGCAAAAAGCATATTTAGGGTGATTAATCCCCATATATTCGAGCATTTCTATATTGTCAATATTGATCTTAACTCCTAGTTTCATAGCAGCTTCTAGCTCTTCTATGGATACTGAATTTGGAGTGTATACAATATCTTGTGCAGCAAACCCTGCTTCTAAACCTAACTTAATCTCTTGATAAGAAACGGCATCTAAACCTGCCCCTAAATCTTTGAGTAATTTTAGGATAGTAATATTTGTCAATGCCTTACAAGCATAGTTAATTCTAAGCTGTTTGACAGTTAGGGCATCTGTCATGCGTTTATATTGCGCTATTATTTTAGCACTATCGTATACAAACAAAGGAGTTCCGTATTTTTCAACGATTTGTAAGGCATCTACACCAGCAATCTCGAATCGATTGCTCTGAGAATTTAACTGCATGACATTTAAAATTTAAAAAGCTGTTGTTAAAAATTAATAGGTTAAAAATATAAAAAAAGTGGAATGAAACCAATCACTCCACTTTTCCAAGTTTTTTTATGCAAAAGAAGTTGTGTTAGTCTTCCTCATCATAAGGAGATTCTTCCTTCTTCTTTTTATTTTCATCAATATCATCATAATCATCCTGATAGATGTCGCTATCTGTAAAATCGCCTAGCTCATCTGCTCTACTTGCAAACTGATTGTATTTCAAACAGTCCATTTCTCTTTCTATAATCTCCGGAGCAGGAAACTTAACACTTGTATTCCAGCCCATAGAAGGATCTGCTTCTATAGCTTTTATCAAGTTTTGGAAAATAGGTCTTGCCATACGAGCACCTTGCCCATGAGTCAAGCTTCTAAAACGGATGAAACGATCATCACAGCCAACCCAGGTTCCTACAACTAAATCAGGAGTTATTCCCATAAACCAACCATCTGCTTGGAAGTTGGTGGTACCTGTTTTACCTCCAAAAGGTGTTTTGATTCCTCTAAATCCAGAAGCACCACGCTGTACAGTTTGGAGCATTTGATTCATAACAAAAGCACCTTGTTCTGTCAATACGGATTTGTATTTTTGATGAGCTGCTGCATTATGTATCACATTACCATTTCGAGTTTCTATTCTATCAATAAATATAGGTTCTGTATAGATTCCTTTGTTTGCAAAAATGCTGTAAGCACCAGTCATTTCTTGCACAGACAAATCTGGTGTTCCTAAACAAATAGTAGGAGAATTGGGCACCTTGCTGGTATCAATACCTACATCACTCAAAAACTCTCTAAACTTAATCGTACTTCCCAAATCCTTCATCAATTTGGCCGAAATCGAGTTTAAAGATTGTCTTAGAGCTTCTGTCAATGTTATTTCTGCTCCAGAGTATTTAGCATTCGCATTTTTAGGCGTCCAATCTCTAATCAAATCAAATCGGCCTTCTCCTTTGTGTATAGTTGTGGCAACATCCCAGACCTTATAACATGGAGAATACCCCCTAAGGTCGATAGTCAATGCATACAAAAATGGTTTGATACTCGATCCTACTTGGCGACCAGCTCTGAATTTATTAACGTGGTCAAACTGGTTATATTTATGATCTATACCACCTACCCAAGCTTTGATATGCCCAGTCTGTGGCTCTACAGCCATCACTCCTGTTTGCAAATGCATGCGTAGGTAACGTAGCGAATCAAAAGGACTCATCAAAGTATCTATTTCTCTACGATCGTTGTATGCAAAAATCTTCATCTCTAAAGGCTCTTTCATGTAATCCATGATTGCCTTATACTCTTCTTTTACTTTTGCCCAATCTCTAGAATTCATAATCTGACGATATTTGCTAACCTGTTTTTCGGTAGCATATCCTGTCTCTAGCCACTCCTTGAGCAAAGCTTCGCCATCTAGTTTTTCTTTATAACGTTTGCCTGCTCTTGGTTTTCTATTATAATCATCCACCTTATGCATTCTAAAGACATCTATATCTCTTAGCTTGTGGCTAACAACAGTCGGCATAAAACTTTTTCTTTTTTGCTGAAAACGATCTGAGTTCCAAACTAACTTGAGCAATGCCAACAACCGCAGTTCTAGCTCATGATCTGTTGTTTTGTATTTGTTTTTGTAATACCAAGGGTTTCGCCCACGCATATCTACCTTAGGATCTTTGGCATTCCAATCTTTCCAATGTGCAAACAGCTTTTTTTGGTGTTGAGAAAGGTGATCCCATACGGCTTGTTCTGCATGTTTTTGGACACGGGAATCAATAGTTGTATAAATTTTTAGACCATCTCGGTATATATCATAAGGTGTTCCATCAGGGTTTTTCTCACATTTATCGCTTTTGAGTAGTTCTTTGATGTAGTCTCTCAAATACATGCGAAAATGGGTCGCAATACCATCATTATGGTTTTTAGTTCTGAAAGTAGTTATGTCAATTTCTTTGACTCTAAGTTCATGATATTCACTTTCTGAGATATGCCCTTGTAGTTGCATATTTTTGAGCACCTGTTCACGGCCTTTTATGGCACGTTTCATATCTCTTTTAGGGTTGTATAGGGATGGGTTTTTGAGCATCCGCACCAACATTGCAGACTCATTGATATCTAGATTAGAAGGTTTTTTATTAAAATATATTTCTGATGCTGATTTGATTCCATTGGCTCCATACAAGAAATCAAACTCATTGAGGTACATAGTTATAATTTCATTCTTGGTATAAGAACGCTCTAACTTAACTGCAGTCAACCACTCTTTTAGTTTGGTGGTTAACATCAACCAACTTTTGGTAATGGTTCCTTTGCCTTTAGTATTAGGACGACCTACTAGTAGTTTTGCTAATTGCTGTGAAATAGTACTACCTCCTCCTGTGCCTGATCGTTGCAAGATCAAAGAATAAACAATCACACGAGCTAAAGCTTCTGGGTCAATACCAGAATGTTGTCTAAAACGAGCATCCTCTGTGGCAATAAGGGCATTGACTACATTAGGGGAAATACTATCAAAAGAAACAGGTGTTCTGTTTTCTACATAAAACTTCCCTAGCAACTCGCCATCTGAGGCATATATCTCTGAGGCTATTCGACTCTTTGGATTTTCTAATTGCTCAAAAGAAGGCAATGCAAAGGATAGAAAAGAAAATAAAGCAATTGCACAAATAAACCCTAAGATATAGAGTCTCCACATCCATTTTATAATCTTCTTATGTTTGGGAACACGCAGTGCTCTAGGGCCTAAATTAGTTGGCTCCTCTGTTCTATTTTTATGTTCTTCGTTATTGTATTCCATATAATACTCTAATTCGTTGTTTTCATTTTATTCATCTGTTATCTTACCTTAGACCCTACTGATTTTTAGGTTTTAGCTTGTTTTGTCTAATAAGATAAAACAAATTTACAAAAAACAATTGGCTTCCCACATCGTGAGAAGCCAATTGTTAGTAAGTGGTCGTTTATGCTAAACAAGCGGTAAACTATTTGTTGTATTCTTGTATATAAAAAGGTAAATATGATTTAAACAACTGTTTCTGAATAACTGTTGCATAGTTTCGTTGGCCTATAGCACATAATGTATAGCCATCCACCCCTGACATAAACTTAGGATTCTTATCTGCTTTTCTAATGTATTCCATTGCTAGTTCAGCATTCCGAAACTTACGTACAATAACTGCTGGAATATTTCCATCTAGCATTAGAGAAGATACATTCAAACGCATCAAGTTATAATTCTTTTTGTTATACTCTGTTACAGGTACTTTATATTGATTGACTTTGGTCTTAGGAGGAAAAACAAGGAGTACATAATGTCCTGTGTTTTTATTTTTATCAAACACGGCTTTTGCACTAATATTAGGTTTATTGGTCCTAGAATCTTGAACTCCCTGACGCAATACTCCTAACATTGCTTTGGCCTGCTTCTCTTCAGCTGTATTTGGGTAACTGACCACTACAGCATTGAGCGCTCTTGCATATTCTTTTTCACCTTTCAAGCCTCCCACACACATAGCCTCTAATAAAGAAAATCTTGCTTTCATCAATAAATCTTTTCCATGTTTCATTTTAGCATCTAGCACTCTATCATAAGCTTCTTGGATTTTCCCTTTGCGAAGTATCGCATAGGTTTCATCATAATATTTGCTCATTTCAAGAGCTTCTTTTTGCTTCTTGTTCATGAAGTTTGGATCCGTAATAGATTTTGCAATATCACTATCTGGATACTTTTTGAGAATTTGCTCTTTGTAGGTATTGGCTTTAGCCGTACTGTTTTTGTCTGTATTTATTTTATACATCATATACAGAGCCTCTAAATGATAAGGATTATCAGGATAATTATCCAAAAGACGTTGCAATAGCTCTTGAGCTTTATCGTTTCTACCTAAATCATCTCTATAATGAGCTGCTGCCTTGAACAAGGCTTCAGCCAATTTAGCATTAGTACCTGTCTTAGCCTCTTCATCTAATGGTACGCCAGCTGACTCTAAGGCTGCTTTCACTTCTTGTTCTGTCATAGGTTCTAACTCTGCAACTTCTTCTTCGCTCGTTTCGTTATCGTCTACTTTATTCGACAATCTCCAATTATCACCCCATGATCGGTTGTCCCAACGTTTAGAAAACTCTCTTTCACCTTTTTTCTGTAAGGCTGAGCTATACAGCGGGAATTTTGATTGAGCATAAGCAACAGAGTTGATAGTTACGCTATTGTTATTTGTTGTTAATGGTGCATTATTATTGCGAGCAGCACTATTATTTCGGCTACTTCTATTATCGCTTTTAAATCCATTAGCATTATCTTGCATTCTAACGGTGCCACTTTTTACATTGTTCACCTTATCCTTTCTATTGGTTTTGCCTACAGCAGGTGCTGCTGCTTGTTGAGTACCTACTCGTTGAACCCATTCTTTTTGTTTTTCAAAAGGCCAACTTGCAACAGTCAATAGACTATCTTGCAACATAACCTCTTTCATATTGAGTGCTACACCTTCCAATATTATTTTTTTGTATTCTGCATCAGAATAACGTGGATCCTCCTTATTCATTGCCATGATCGTACTATCATAGTAATTATAGGCTTTAACAAATTTTTCTTGTTTAAAATACAAATCAGCAATCAATAAACTAGATTCTGCTCGTTGAGCGTTAGTTCCACCTTGGTTTAGAGACTTTTGCAAGGTTGCAATCCCTTCATCAATCTTGCCACTACGCAACTGTAATTCGGCTAAAGCAAAATAGATTTCAGCTTTGTACTCTTCATTTTTACGATCACGCAACATACGTTTCAGAGCCATTTCAGGGTTCATGTTAGTCTTGAGTCCATAAGCATTTTTAGCCATATTGAGTCTAGCATGAAACTCCATTTCAAAACTTGGTTTTAAGCGCAATACTTTTTTGAAGTTTTGCATTGCATTTTCATTATCACCTTGTTTTTGGTATAGTTGTGCTAATACATATACATAACGGTTTTTGATATTTTTTTTGCGTGTACGCTGTATCGCTAACTCTAAAGGTTCTATAGCCTTGCCGTACTCCTCTTGTTTCACAAAACTATAAGCCATAATCGCTTGAATTTCGCCACGCAAGCGACGAGGGACTTTTTTGTCATCCTCCATCAAGCGTAAATAGAGACCTGCATCATCATGAAGTCCCAACTCTACATAACTCTTACACAACCAAAGAGTAGATTGATAGTGTTTTAGAGGATGTAATCTTTTTTTAGGTTTTTCATCCTCTTCGTCAGGATCAGTATTGGATGTTGTTGTTTTCTTCTTCTTCTTTTTCTTCTTGCGCTTCCGTTTCTTCTTCTTACGCTTTCTTCTCTTCTTTTTCTTTTTCTTGAGTCTACTATTTTTCTCTGCGGCTTTTTTATCCTTTTCTATATTTTCAGGATTGTACTTATCTGCAATATACTTAAAGGTAGCTGCTGATTTTTCAAAATCCTTTTTCAAAAATTCAGCTTGTCCTATATAAAAGTAACTATCATCAACCCAATTGCTGACTCTATGCAATTCTATATTTCTAGAACATTTTTTAATAGCTTCATCCAACTGCTCTGCAGGTGCTTGTGCTTCCTTGGTTGCATAAGGATACATAGCCAACAACTTATTGTAGTTGTCTTGGTGTTGCTTAATAACTGTTTCGAAACTTTCATCAATTTGGAGCCCCGCATGGTAATAGGCATTATACCTTCCAGTTAGGTTATGATAAGCTTTAGATAAGGGAGATACTTTGGTTCCTTCCTTTGGAGGAGTACAACTGTCTGCAATAATGAGAATCAGTAATATACTACTTAGGAATATGAATAATTGTTTCATATCTTATTATAACTAGTTAATTATTTTAATAGATTGCAACTTCTTATACTTACTATAACAGCTGCCCTCAACTGTTGAGTAATCAACAGTAAAGATGCAAATTTAACACAAAAAGGTTGGTTATTGGTGAGTATGTGTAAATATTTCGGCTATAGGCAATATTGATTCTATTAAAAAAGGAGATAAACTACAAAAACACAACTAAACATATAATATTCAGCATTTTACTACCTACCCCTTCCTGTTTTTAACATTAGTAAATAAGTAAAAAGTAATGTAGTATATAACAAAAGTACGAGCTTTATGTTATTTTTGCTGCCTATTCAGACTATTTTAACTATTTAATAGTCTTTTAATTGGGCAGCGGTTCATGGTTTTGGATACCCCAAAATCAAAATTTGATCTAGAGCTGTATGCTGTTAATATAAGGAATAAGAAATATTTATGACTGATAACGAAATGCCTAAAAAAGGCCTTTTTTACTGGATAAATGAAAAATACCGCTTGGTCTTGATGAATGATGAAACATTCCAAGAAGAGCGTTCTTATAGACTCAGCCCTGCTTTGGCAGGAATGTTTGTAGGTGTAGTTTTAGCAATATCCTTTTTATTGTTTTTTCTACTGATGTGGTTAACACCATTGGGTAGTATTATTCCAACTAGTGCAACTAGAGCAGATCAGGGAGTACGTGCTGATTTGATTGAGATGAATCGAATGTTAGATGAGTTGCAAGATGCGATTACCATAAAAGATGATCAAATAAAAAAAATGCAACAAGTAGTTTATGGGGAACACGAGACAGAGGAAGATGTAAAAAATGCAAAAGGAGATGATTCTGAAAACACAAACGAGAAGGGAACTCCTATCCCCGAAAAAACAGATGCAACAGAACAATTGGTAGAAAGCGTGGAAAATGAATTGGAGTTGGGGTCTTTGGTAGAAGATATATTTGTGGAAAATGCAAATGTGGAACAGCAAATCTTTTTTGCCCCTGTAAGTGGTATTGTTTCGGATACTTTTGCTCCTAACCGAAATCACTATGGAACTGATATTGTGGCTCCTAAAGGTAGTGTAATAAAAGCAACTCAAAAAGGAACTGTAATAGTGGCCACATGGTCTGCAGATACAGGACATATGCTAGGGATACAACATGGCGACAACATTATATCATTCTACAAACACAATTCTTCTTTGCTGAAAAAAATGGGAGATTTGGTAGATGCAGGAGAAGCAATAGCCATCATTGGCAACACTGGAGAAATGACAGATGGCCCTCATTTGCATTTTGAGCTTTGGTACAAAGGACAACCTGTCAATCCTCAACGATATGTTCAATTTTAAATCGCTGCTAAGCAGTGATTAAGTTAATCATTACTTTTATTGAGAAAAACCACTTGGAGGTAATTTATCTATATCAGTATTCCAATCTGTGTCTTTAGGTATTTCTACAGGGTCTATATCTATAATAGTTGCGTCTGCATCAACAGTTGTATTCCCTTTTTTGTCCTTACCTTTCTTAGTTGGAAGAAAATCTGAATTGCGAAAATCCCAGATTGTTTTCAAAAACAAAAAGCCCATAAATGGTGTTAGTGCCAAAAATCCTCCAAGAGTAGCACCTACTCCCATCCAAGTATTCTTTTTGTATAGAGCTTGAATACTCTTGATCACTTTCCATACAAACTTCCGATTGATGATAAGCACCAAAATACCCAATACACCTAATATCCACCAAACAAAGCCCATCACAAACTTTATCACTAGATAAGCAACAACAGCAAGTACAACCATTACTACACTTAGCTGCACATATTGACTGCCTTTACTATGATTATCATCTTCAAAAATCTTACTCATATATTATTATTATTTGTAATAATAACTCCTAATAAATAATAATAAATTCAATCAATCTTTTTGTATTTTTTTTCATCAAAAATACTCGCCATAGCTAAGGCTATGTCTGCGTTTTTTTCTTTGTCAAATACAAAAAACTTTGTGAAGTTTATTTATCCTTTACAATGAGTTATTATTATAGGTTTTCCTAATGTTCACAAAAATAAGGTATTCTTATCAAACTCTCAATATAAGTAACTTCTCATTGTTGTTTAAAGTTTCCTAAAACTTATTCTAAGTTCTAACTTAAATTTTATTCAAAAAAATAATAATCAGCCCTAATCCTCTATTGATCAACGGCAAATATGTATTCTGTCAAATAAAATCAACTTTTTTTTCTTCAATGGGAACTTTTTTTCTAAAACTTTGGTTTATGGGACTGTTAGAACAAATTTTCTAAAAACTTCATATCATGAAAACAGTTCCTTTATTCAATCCACAAAATGGTGTATTCACACCACTAATCTGCATATTTGCCTAGCAGAGGTAAGGGAATTTTATACTGTTTTCAATCCTACTTTTATTTCAATTTACCTTCTGCTACAATCTTTCTAAACTTTACATTGTAGGTTACAATTTCAATGCATTCTATATTAGAATTATAGTTAATAGCTGTATGCCTGTTTCTTTTGAACAGATTGATACATCTATATCTACTTGACTAAAAATAGTATGCTATTCTTTCGTCTTACAAAACAAAAATGATGAGGGCTAGAAGGCTTATGCACTTACGCAATATAGGAATCGCTGCACATATTGATGCAGGAAAAACAACAATGACTGAACGGATGTTGTTTTACACAGGCAAAACGCATAAAATTGGTGATACACATACTGGCAATACCACTATGGATTTCAAAAAGGCTGAAAAAGATCGCGGAATTACGATTTCTTCAGCAGCTACACAAACTCAATGGAATTGGCTGGAACAGGATTATACAATCAATATTATTGATACTCCTGGACATGTTGATTTCACCGCAGAGGTTGAACGCTCTTTGCGTGTCCTAGACGGATTAGTCGTTTTATTTTCAGCTGTTAGTGGTGTAGAACCTCAGTCTGAAACTGTTTGGCGACAGGCTGACAAATATAAGGTTCCACGTATTGGGTTTGTCAATAAAATGGACTTGGCTGGTGCTGATTTTGGAAAAGTGCTTCAACAAATGGAAGATCACCTAGGAGTACAAACATTAGCTTTGCAAGTGCCAATTGGGGAAGAAGATGGATTTGAAGGTGTTGTTGATTTAATAACCATGCAAGCCTATACTTGGCAAAATGGTGAACAACAACTGATGGATATTCCTCAAGAATTGATGGAAGAAGTAGCTTTGGCTAGACGTGTCCTTTTAGAAAACCTTGCGGAACATGATGAAGTTGTATTGAGCAAATACTTTGAGGATGCAGACAGCATTAGTGTTGAGGACTTGTATCGTGCAATACGTTCAGCAGTTTTGGAAAGAGCTATAGTACCTATGCTTTGTGGTTCTGCTTACCGCAATAAAGGTGTAGAACAATTGATTGATGCTGTAGCAGCTTACTTGCCTTCACCGATAAACAAAGGAGCTGTAACGGCTACCTTGATCAATGAGGAGCAAGAAGTAGAACGTCAACCTACTGTAGAGGAAGCTTTTACGGCACTAGCTTTTAAGGTAGCTTTGGATGAACAAAACCGTAAGGTAGTTTATTTGAGGGTTTATGCTGGTCAGCTAGATAAGGGTGAGTTTGTGCTCAATGCTCGTACTCAATCTCGTGAACGTTTAGGTACTATTTTCCAAATGAATGGTGCTAAACGAGAAAGTTTGCAACAGATTAGAGTTGGAGATATTGTAGCTGTAATTGGACTCAAGGATGTTCGTACAGGTGATACCCTTTCTGATTTGGAAGCTCCTGTTAGATTAGAATCTATTGATTTTCCAGAACCTGTAGTGGGTATGGCAATAGAGGTAAAAGCGAGCAAGGATTTGACTAAGCTGAGTATGGCTTTAGCCAAATTGCAAGAGGAAGATCCTACATTCCAAGTACAAATAGATCAGGATACTGGTCAGACTATTATACGAGGAATGGGAGAATTGCATCTAGAGGTGCTTCTTGACCGTTTGCAAGAAGAGTTTAATGTGGAGTGTAATGTTGGACAACCTGAGGTGACTTACAAGGAGGCACTCACAGATATAGTCACCTACACTCATCGACTCAAAAAGCAAGGTGGTGGAAAAGGTTTGTTTGCTCAAATTGCTTTTGATTTAGGTCCTGTAGATTCTGAGTTTTTAGACTCTGAGGAATACCAAAAGGGCAAAACTCGATTACAGTTTGTCAATGA
Source organism: Aureispira sp. (assembly GCA_024222455.1). Taxonomy (GTDB): domain Bacteria; phylum Bacteroidota; class Bacteroidia; order Chitinophagales; family Saprospiraceae; genus JAAEPD01. Next base: position 17,712 of record JAAEPD010000104.1, on the reverse strand, counting down.
CATCTTTGGAGGTTCTATTCCTAGAGAATTTTTGCCTGCTGTCCAAAAAGGTTTTGAAGCTATGTTGGCAGAAGGTGTTTTGGCTGGATATGGACTCGATAGTGTGAAGGTTCGGGTATTTGATGGAGCTATCCACAAGGAGGACTCCAAACCTTTGGCCTTTGAACTTTGTGCTAAAGAGGGATTCAAACTGGCTGCGCCATTGGCTAAACCTGTATTGTTAGAGCCAATTATGGCTGTAGAAATTGTTTGTCCTGAAGATCATATCGGAACTATTATGGCTGGTATTAACCGCCGTAGGGGGTTACCTAAAGGTCTAGAAGAACAGGCTGGCAGTACTATTGTCAAAGCAGACATTCCGTTGGCAGAGTTGTTTGGTTATACCAATCATCTTCGAGCGGCTACTTCGGGCAGAGCAAGTGCGACACTTACCTTTTCGCATTATGCACCTACTCCTGTAGATATTTCAAATCAAGTGATTGCTAAACGCCAAGCTACTGTTGCTGGCTAATTTTATAACAAAGGCTACCTAATCAAATGGGTAGCCTTTTCTTATTGTATGTCTGTCTAGCTATCTAACCTAATAACTCAAGACAATTTCAGCCTTATAGCCTCCTGATTGCTCTAAGTATAGAACTTCGGGATAATAATCCTCTTGTATTTCTCTTGTTCTAATGGATAAACTCATCAAATGTGAATCATTCGTCCATTCATTGGCATCCCATAACTCTACAGTCAGTTCTTGACTTCCATATTTTAAATTATAGATTTTTATAGCTGTATTAAACACCACAAAATCATCTTCAACAGTATACACATCTGTAGTTCCTACAGTACTTCCATTATACTTGACTACAGCATACAATTCCAATCCATAATAGGGATCATTAATTGTATCTGGTAATAAATTGTTGGCAGGAAATTCAAAATAAAGTTCCTTGCTATTAACACGAGTAGGTACTTTCTTTATGATAATTTCCTCTGTGTAAGCGGAGCTATTTTGAATATCATCACAGCCTGTTGCAATCAGTTTTATAGTATAATCCCCTTTCTCCATAAACTCATAATCTAGATCAAAATCACTAGATACTAAATCCCCATTCACAAACCACTGATAGCTGTCGGCATTGCTCGATTGATTCTCGAAATAAATTGCAGCAGGCGCTTTGTAGTTCTTATTTTCGGCATAAACATTAAAATCAGCATTGGGCAAAATAGGCTCTACTATTATATCCTCTGTAAAAGTAGCTTCTCGACCATTACAAAAAGATTTTAGGCTGATGGTATAATGCCCTTTTTCAGTATAAACATGACTTGGGTTTAACTCTGTAGATCTTGCTCCACCTCCAAAATCTCAAAGATATTCTGAACTGTTTAAAGAATTGTTTTGAAAGGAAACTTGAGCATTGCTTAAACAATTATAAGAACTCTTTGACTTAAATTCAAAAGCTGATTCTACTGGAAAATCAGGGCCAATTCCTATAGTTAAATATTTTTCGTATCGCCCCCACTCATTAGAGAGCATTACTTTTATGATGTACTCTCCACCTGTTTGATAAACATGTCGAATACCATTCGATAAATCTCCTATAATAGTCTCCTGCTCTCCATCTCCAAAATCAATAGTAATTGTATTCTCAAAATTATACCCAACACTATCACTAAGAGGATAAATATCTGCAGTTAAATTTAATTCGTAGGGTTCTACACAATTTAGGAGTGCATAACGAATTGTTTTTATATTGGGCTGATATTGGCAAGAACCATCATTTATAGCAGAAGAGTTTAGAAAGTTGGAAGCATAACTATTATTGCAACCACGTTCCTTTTTTTGGCAACTACTTAAGGCGAATATTAGGAGAGCAAATACAAGACTAGTTTTTATCTTCATCTTTTCATAAAAAAATTTTAGGACTACTCTCTGTAAGATTAAGGAGCTATATTCCATCAATAATCTCACAAAAAGCAGTCCTAAAATGTATTCTATATTTAATTTTAATATACTATATTTATCTCAGCACCATAACCAGCTCCATCTATATCCCAGTTTATAGTTCCTGGATAATATTCTTCTTGGAGATGACTCGTATTGAATGGAAAACTATACAGTTTTACATCATTGCCTATACCATCATTAGTATCCCAAAGTTCTATAGTAACTTGATTGTTATTGCCATAAGCAAAATTAGTCAAGCCAAAACTTCCAATATGCAAATCGGAAGGAAATGTAAAGGTAACCGACTCTGTATCTACATCTAATATATTAATACTGCTGCCTATAGAATTTCCATTATACTTTAGGATTGCATACAACTCCATCCCATAATATTGGTCATAATAAGTATCTGGTAAAAAATTATCTACAGGAAACCAAAACGTCGCTTTTTTGATACTAAAACTACTCGGAACATTATCAATAACAATCGTTTGTTTATATACAGAGCTATCAGCTTGGGCACTACAACTTCTTGCTATTAACTCTACATTATAAGTACCTCCTAACATAAATTTATAATCTAAATGTTCATCATGCGATACTACTTGTCCATTGACATACCAAGTATATTCATCTGCATCGTGAGAAGTATTATCAAAATAAAGTAGAGCAGGTGCTTTATAGTTATCATGTTCTGCGCTGTACCCAAAGGAGGCCTCAGCTTGAACTGGTTTCACCTCTACATTGGTGGTATGAATAGCTTCTGTAGCCCCACAACTAGCTTTTAGTGTAATGGTATAATTGCCTGGTTGAGTATAGGTGTGTTTAGGGCTTACTTGCGTAGAACTGGTTCCATCTCCAAATGTCCATTCGTAAGAAGAAGCATTGTAAGATGTATTTCTAAGGTCAATAGATGCTCCTTCTAAACAATTAGCAGTGTTGGTGTACATCTTGAAACCTGCCTCTGTAGGAGCATTCGGATCGATAGAAATAGTTAATAACTTTTCGTCCATCCCCCAATCATTAGAAACTTTGAATATTACGGTATAATTACCTGCTTGTGCATAAGTATGTACCACTCCTTTAAAATTATCATCGAAAATAGTCTCTCTAGTGCCATCACCATAGTCTATACTAATCGTATTCTGGAAGTTGTAATCTGCACGATTGGGTTTAGGATAAATCCTAGCAGTAATATCTACATCATATGGAGCTTCGCAACTGTATATCGAATAATCTAAATCGTCTATTCTAGGTTGATATTCGCAAGAACCATCATCTTCTCGAACATGGTTTTCAAAATTTACTGCATACTCATCATCGCAACCACAACGCTTCCGACAACTTGTCATTGTTAACACAGCAAAACTAATTGTTAGTAGTAAAAGTAAATTTGCTCTCATAATATTTATATTTTATAATCTGTCTGATATAAGTGTTAGTATCTTCTCCTATGCAAAGGGTAGGCCAGTTGGGCAGTTCAGTTGATTGAAGCCTCTATCTAAACAGTCCTAAAATCGGTTTAGATTGGGGGCTTGAACAAATAAAAAATAATTAAATAAAATCTGGTTTATTACTGAACTATCCCATCTCAGTCGCTGTTGTTCCCTCCAAAAATATTATCATGCAACATATTAGTTATCAGAAGATTCGAGAGAGTTCTAAAAAATGGCAATTAGATATCCAACAACACCAACTTTTAGAAAAACTTCAGTGGGTGGTTACCGAAAAAATTCATGGGGCCAATTTCAGTATATTAGTAGATAAAGATCAAGTGCAATTTGCTAAACGGAAAGAGATGCTTGAAGATGATGAAGATTTTTTTGGGCATAGTTTACTCAAAGAAGTACTCATTAAAAAGGCAAAAGAGCTATTTTTGCTATTAAATAGCAAATCGCAAAATATTGAACAAATCAATATCTATGGAGAGTTGTTTGGAGGAGCCTATCCTCACCCTAATGTGTCTGTCAATACTCAGGTAGAAGCTGTACAAACTGGTATTTACTATTCCCCCAATATAGAATTTAGTGTCTTTGACATTGGCTTTATCACCACAGAAGAGGAGGAATTATCATTCTTAGATTATACTCTATTAACAGAATATTGCGAAGAAGTTGGTTTCTTGTACTGTCCTTCACTGTTGATTGGGGATTATGCTAGTTCGGTCAACTATCCTTTTCGGTTTCAGAGTACAATCCCTGAGCTGTTAGGGCTGCCAAAACTGAGTGATAACCTTGCAGAAGGTATTGTGGTAAAACCTGTTGAGAATATATGGTTAGAAACACCAAAAGGAAGGATTCGCCCTATTCTCAAGTTTAAGATTCCTGAATTTTCGGAAGATGCTCGATTTCAACAAGCTCAAAAATGGACAGCCTCTTCCCGTTCTCCAAGTAAAGAGGCTTTAGTAGTTAACAATCTTTTTTTAGAGCAACAAGTTCTTCCTTTGATTACTAAACAACGTTTGAACAATGCTATATCAAAGATAGGTAGGTTGACTAAACGGACTAAAAATAGAGTATTAGAGCTCCTTAAAGAGGATATCTATGAAGAATTGGTAGAAAGCCTAAATACAGACTTAGAAGAGCATCAGGCCACCATACTAGAGTATATTCATGCAGATTGCAATAACATAGTAAAAAAAGCCTTGTAGTAAAAAATAAATAGCAAGCAGAGCTGGCTCTTCTTGCTATTTATTTTTTTTTGAGGAAATGGAGGATGTTGAAGAACTGAGTAGAGAACATTGCCTAATAGGCTGCAAAGCAGTCTATCCTCAATTCCTCAAAGAGGATAGTTATTCAAAATAACCACACGATTTGTCATAGAACGATTTTTTTATTCCTTCTCATTATCCTTTAGATCATCTCGATCTCTGAGTTTTTTATCATCCACATTCTTGTCTAAAAAAGTATTGAGTTTATCTACTGAATAGGATGTAATAATTTCTCCAAATTCATTGATATGAATTTCAAATCCATTTAGATCTTTATGTATTTCAGGATCTCCTTCTGTTTTCTTTTTACGTGGCATAGTTTTGTTAATTTTTGAATCGACTTATCAAATAAACAAGGCTACCTGAAGTACAGATAGCCTTGTAAATATATATTATTTTTGGTAGATTTCCTATCGTTCAGATTAGTCAACCAAACGTTTTTCTAAACGAATTTGAGCACGCTCTGCATCATCACGTTTCATGCCAATACGATCAGCAAAAGCATATAAATCGTCACGACTCATTTCACCTTTAGCTTTTACATAGGCCTCTACTGTATAATCTTGAGCCATTACCATCAACTCATCACGTTTGTCATCTTTGAATCCAAACATTTCAGAGTATTCCATCAATTTCTGCTTTTCAGACTCATCAAAGTCATGGTCTGTAATTGCAACAGCTGCTACAATCATAAATACAGTACCTTGCAACTCTTCACTAATCTCTTCACACTCTACAACAGATACACTTGGTGCACGCATCAACTGGCCCAAAGAACCTGTCTCTTCAGTTAAGAAATTCTCAAAGAATTCTTTTTCTTCTGCAGCTATACTTCCATCAGCTCTAGCCATTTCGACTAACATACGAGCTAAGATTTTTCTATCATAAGGGCTCTCTAAAGGATCACGTTTTAGTTTTTTCTCAAAAGCAGAAAGTTCACGAGAAACTCTCCATCTTTTATTTTCATCATCATAAAAAATCTCACCACCTTTCAATACTTTTTGGAAAGCACCTACAGTAGCTTTTTCTTTATCTGCTCTAGAAAACTGCGCACCATCTGTTTGTTGACGGATAGCTTCAGCACCACCCATAGAAACCATAGTACCTGCAAAACCTCCACCTACTGCTTTACGCAACACTCTCAACACTACAGAACGCATACGTCCAATTGCTGTAGTTTTCACCATACGAGTTACCTTAGCAGCTCCTTTATTGTCACTTTTCACAAAGCCAGTTTCTTCAAAAACTTCGCCTTCTATCTTAAACGTACAGTATAATTTACCGCCCTCTATTTTTTCTTCGACGATTGTATCCTTAATTAATGAATATGTAATTTCCATATTACTTGAAATGTTTTAATAATGGGTTAAAAGAAAACTAACTAAAACTTAGTGTATTCGTCTATACAAGTATACTAAATTTATTTCAGATTTCTAAAATTTTCTATTCTTCATCTGGGTTGAAACTTCCATCTGTTTTTACTTTAACTAAACCAATCATCTGATTAGTTCCGGTCTCAAAAGTACCTGTAAACATATATGCCCCAATCTGTGATTGTGTAGTCCCTTCAATCGCCTCACTAACTGTAATAATTTGGGAACCTACATCTGTAGAACTATAAACTTTATCAGTAGAATTATATCCAAAATATTTTTCACTGTCAGTAGCTACACTTAAGTCTGAACCTAACCTAAACATCAATATTTGAGACTCTAAGTCATTGTTAGCCTCTCCATTAGTTGCCAATACCAAATAGCCATCTTCACTAGATAATAAAGCAACATCATTGGCCACCAAACTAGCTCCTGTTTTTTTTGCAGCAGATATGTTTCCAGCCCCAAATTCAGCAGCGATAGCATTTCCTGACCCAGGATATTCTTGTACACTCCCAATCAAATCAAGATTAAAACCAGCTACATCAAGCTCAAATGCCATTAACTGCTGTTTCAGTTCGCCTTCTTTAAAATCTCCTAACACCATCAAAACATTAGTAGTAGAATCATAACAAGAACTAGCTGCACTAGCCGTAACTCCTTGCCCAAAAGTTTTTTGATTGACAATACCACCTTGTGAAGGTTCATATTTTACGACAATAATATTGTCTTCTAAGGTAGATCCATCAAGTTCTTGCACTTTTCCAACAACGATATAGTATCCATCTGTTGAGATTTCAACAGATACACCTTTATCCAAACCAACGAAACCTTTTCCTTGAGAGGAAGCAGCACCACTAGCCCATGTTTCAGTAAAATCAGCATTTAATCTTGTGATGAAGATATCTCTCTTATCAAACTCTTTGTAAGAATTATATTGAGGCTTATTGATATTGACATTATTGGTTTCTCCAACTATCACAAAACCTCCATCGCTAGTCTTTTTGATATCATACCCCCAATAACTCTTATCATCAGATGCTTTTAATTCTGTTTCCAATACAACTGCTCCTGCAATATCTATGTGGTATAACAAAATTTTAGCTCTTCCTGGTACTATTGATCCATCTTGATCTTGATCCCAATGATAAATTCTATTAACCATCAAGATATAACCTGCTTCATCTGCCAATTCAATAATTTTAGTACCTATTTCATCTGCATAGCTTTCGTAGCGAACATCAACTATAGTATTCTTTGCTACAGTACCTTTTCCATAAATCATACTCCAGGTTTCATTTCCTGCAGTATCCGTTTTAATCACCATCGCATCCCTATAGGTGCTTGCACCATAAGAATTTGTAGACCCTAGCATAATATAGCCTCCATCTGCTGTTTGAGATACATCTCCAGCCTGTTGGGTACCTACATGCCCATAATACTTAACAAACACAGCATCTTCTTTTGAAGGTGCAATATCATCTTTTTTGCAACTTTCAAAACCTACTAAGATACCAGCTGCTACTAAACACAGAGCAATTTTATATAGAAACTTATGAGTATTCATAATGAATTAGTATTTAAATAAATGGGTATTAAGATTGATTAAAAGTCAAGTTTTTTCTTGTCAAACTTCTTCTTCTCTTCTTTTATAATTTCAGAACCAACCTTTCCTCTTCTAACATCTTCTATAATAGAAGGTTTGTCACGCTCCAATTCTTTGATAGAACTATTAAGCTCACGCTTCAACTCTTCATCAGTTACCTTTTTGACGTTATTTTTCTCTTTTTTCAACCAATTGGTAAATTTATTTTCAACTACTTTAGGATTAAACCTACGTTTCTTTCTAGGAGTATAAAATCCTTTCATAAACCCTACTGTCAAAGCTACATTATCCATTCTAAAATCATTATCTACATGCTGATACATATAGACCAAATCCTCCCTAGAATAACGATTATCTCTGTTGGTAGCATTTTGGAAGAAGTAGAAATAACGTGCATCTATAAATAGAAAATCTCTACCTAATCTAAACTTAGCTCCTACACCTGCACAAATAGACCAATTTAAAGTATTTCTTAGCGACTCATTAGTACGCACAGGGTCATGAGATGTTGGTTTCCCATCTTCTCCTTTATATTTATCTTCATGTTTAGTTATGGTTGTGTTAGCATATCCTAGTTTTACATCTAACCCTCCAATTCCAGTTTCTTCTGATTTTGTAGTTCTGTTGATATTAGAAAAACCAGCATGAAGCAAAAAGTTAGGTCCTCCCCCTACATTAGCATACAACAATATTTTTTTCTTAACTTCAAGTGTATAACGCACCATCAAAGGAACATCTACCCACAACTGATTTTCTTGAAAAGTTAAGGTAGAATATAATAGAGGATTTGACGAAGCTGCTAGTGTTGACAAATTATTTGGATTTTCTAATGGATATAGTGTTGATCCTGGGTCCAAATTTTTTGCAGTAGTATATTGTAGGTTAGTGTACAAATAAGTTCTCCATGCAAAATTGCCTTCTAATACTAAACTAAAATTTTTATACACAGGAATATCAAATCCAATAACACCTCCTGCTCCTACTGTAAATTTATTATAATTTTCTGCATCACTAAGCTCTGTAGAATGATCTACTCCATAATGGCGCAAAACTTCTATACGACTATAATTCATACTACCACCAAAATAAAGCGAAAACATAGGGCTTCGGTTATAAGTCTTGGCTAAGTAGATAAGATCAAATGAATTGTCTGGATCCAAAGAATCTGGCATATACAAAGGATCTTTTTTGAGTAAATCCTCAAAAGAACTCTCTGCTGCTTTAATTTCATTTAGGTATAACTTACTTTCTGTAATAAGTTTTAATCCCTCCAAACGGTTCTCTTTTGAGAGATATTTTCCTGTTAGACATGCTCTGATTCTGCTCTCTACATCAACCAGTTGTCCAGATCGATACATCTCTTTAGCTTCATCAAATTTTCGTTTGCAGGATTGTTTATCTTGAGCCCAAAGCACTGAAGAGCTTAATAGCAAAAATACTATTGCATATAAGGTGCTTGGGATTATGTGCTTTCTATATATTGCACTACGCATAGCTGATCGTTTTTTTACTGGATTAGGGAAATAGAACTGTCTACATACGAATATAAGAAATTATACTAATTTAGGAGGTTTGTAATTAGCTTTATTAAAATAATTCTTAGTTAAATTGGTGTTTACAACATCGGTATTTAGGTTGATTCCTTCAAAAACTATCCTAAGTTAATTTCAACGCAAAATATAATAAAACTCTTTATATATAACACCTACAAGCTTTTTTCTTATTTATTTAGACTCCATTTGTGGCACTGAATTCCCACAGGTAGATAATGGAGTACGACGTTTATCATCTCCCGTTAAAATATACAAGTCCTTGCTCTCTTTATCATCAGTTCCAATATACTTGCGCCAATCTCGGTCACTCAAGTTTTTGTCAACGAGTTCACAAATCTGATTTGCATAAACGCCCATATCTGTTTCCCATATTTTGAGCACACCATCTGCACACCCCGTAACAACTCGCAGCCCATCATTACTAAAGGCAACAGAAGTCACCCAATCTTCATGATCTTCAAATTTTATTGGTTGAAATCTAGGGTCCTCAAATGGAAATTCTTTGTCGTTATCTTCACCAGCATGATCCGTGTCTCGGATAGTCCAAAGAGTGGCAGATTTATCCAAACTCCCAACAACTAATATTGTCCCATCTTTACTAAATTCTAAATCAGAAATAGTTGCATTGTGATAAAGCATGCGTTCTGGGCTCTCCCCTTCCTCATAATCAGAATATTTGTTCATATCCCAAATCCTAATAGATCCATCTTGATATCCTACAACTACAAAGCGCCCTTTGGGACTAATTGCAACAGCTGTAGCTGTTATTTCAGTTCTAGGATCTTTGAGTGTAAATTCTTGTTTTTGTGTTTTAATATTCCAAATAGGTACTTCAGAAGACTTACCCACTCCTGCTAGATAATTGCCATCTTGAGAGGGCACAATAGACCTTATCATAAAATCGGTTTCTTCTATGATTGGAGTAGATTCTCCTTTCAAGTTAGTGTAGAATATAGCGGTTTTCCCATTTCCTTTATCAACAGCAGAAACAATCCCATTCTCTTTAGGCAAAAATGCCAATGACCAAATACGTTTTTGATTAGGGAATCTAATATCTAGTTCTACCTCTCCTTTTTCAAGATTAAAAAGACTAATACTTCCACCATCTCCAGCAGAAGCCAAATATTGCCCATTAGGGCTAATATCTAAAGTGCGAGAAACCTTATTATTTTTAGCTAAAATCTCTGGCTTATTAGCTTTATCTCTTTTTTCTTTTCTGCTACCATATATACTAAGTTGCCTTCCTAATAAATACCCATCACTACCAACAGTATAAATTTTAGTATTGTCTGGCGAAATTTTGATAGCTCTAACACGACCAAGGCGTTCTAGCCCAATAGGCACCTGATCTAATGCATTAAAATCAGGGTTGTTTTTGGTTTTCTCTTGTAGGTTATTAATAGCTTTGTAAACTGCCTCATAAACAAGATAACTTGGTTTCAAGTTATTAGCTAGACTTAGTTCATAAGCCTCTTTAGCCAACAAACCTTGAACATTTTCATCTTCTACTTTCCATGATTTTATAGCAATCAGGTCGGGAAGAGAATAGTTTTTACAACTGTGATGTCTGCTGCCACAATCACATCTTGACATTTTTGCTATTGCTTCTTGTTTCTTTGCTTCTAACAGAGCTTCTTGGGCTTTTTTTAGTTCTAGCTTCGCTTGTTCTTCTGCTGTTTGCCCCCAAAGCATAGGACTACCTAATAGTATTATTAAAAGGCAAATTAATTTCTTTACACTATATAACTTGTTCATATTTCACAGATTTAATGCAAAAAAAGGGATAGATCTAAGATCTATCCCTTTCCTTTATCTTAACAAAAGCTGTAGCTTTCTATTTTATTTATCTTTTGACATTTGTGGTACTGAGAATCCACAAGTAGATAATGGAATACGACGACCATTGTCAGAAGTTAGAATATATAATTCTTCTCCACCACTATCATCTGTACCAATGTATTTACGCCAGTTTTTATCACTCAAGTTCTGACGAACGATTTCACAGATTTGATCAGCATATAGAGTCATATCAACTTCCCATATTTTCATCACACCATTATCACAACCAGTTACAACTTTAGAACCATCGTTACTAAAAGCAACAGAAGTTACCCAAGCATCATGATCTTCAAATTTGATTGGTTGGAACTTAGGATCTTTGTATGGAAATTCTTTGTACTCAGATTCTCCAGCTTGTCCTTCATCACGGATAGTCCACAAGGTTGCTGACTTATCTAAACTACCAGCAATAAGCATCTTACCATCTTTACTAAATTCTAGATCCGAAATAGTTCTAGAGTGATTTCTTAGACGCTCTTCAGGAACATAACTACTATTTTCTTTAAACTTCTCCATATCCCAAATCATCAAAGTACCATCTCTATACCCCACAGCTACAAAACGTCCTTGAGGGTTTATAGCAACAGCTGTTGCTTCTGCATTAGATCTAGGATCTTCTAGAACAAACTCACGTTGACCTTTTTGGATATTCCAAATCCAAACCTGAGAAGATTTTCCTCCACCTGCAATATATTTACCATTTGCAGAGATATCCATATTATATACTCTAAACTCAGTTTGCTCTACTAACGGAGTAGATTCTCCACTCATATTAGTATATTGTATAGAAGTTTTTCCACGTCCATCATCTCCACAAGAAATAAGGCCATTACCATTAGGTAAGAACATTAGAGACCAAACACGTTTTCCTTTATGAGGGTTGAATACAACATCTGTTTTCACTTCACCTTTGTTAATATCATACAACTTGATATTTCCACCATCACCACCACTTGCTAAGAATTGACCATCAGGACTAATATCTAAAGCACGAGAAACATCACGACCTTGAGATAAGATAGTAGGTCTATTTGCCTTATCATCTCTTTCTTTTTGGCTGCCATAGGTTCTAAATGCCCAATCTAACAAATAGCCTTCACTACCAGTACTATAAATCTTAGTATTGTCTAGCGAAATTTTGATAGCTCTCACACGACCTACACGCTCTACACCAGATGGAACTTGATTCAATGCATTGAAATGAGGATTATTTTTGCTCTTCTCTTGTAATTTATTAATAGCCTTATAAACTGCCTCATAAATATAAGCATCTTGAGTTTTTCCGCCATTCACAGAGTTCAATTCATAAGCCTCTTTAGCTAATAAACCTTGAACATCTTCATCTTCTACTTTCCAAGACTTAACCGCTACAGATTGTGCCAATGAAAGACCTTTTACTTGTAGAGCTAAATCTCTAGCTTTATTAGCCTTATCGGTTTCTCTTTCAGCACGTTTTTTAGCAGCATCAGCCAAAAGTTTAGCTTCTAAAGCTTCTTGCTCTTTACGTTTAGCTTCATCCAATGCGTTTCTAGCAAAGAAAGCAGATTGTTCAGCTTCACGAGCTTTTTTACGAGCTAACTTATCTGACTCCATTGCTGATAAGGTAGCATTTTGAGCTTGTTGCTTCTCTGCTTCAGCTTTAGCTGTACTCAACTCTGCCAAAAAGCTTTGATGATTTGCTTCTTGCTTGTTTAGCTCTGCCAAATAAGTTGCACGTTGTGCAGCTTGTGCATTTTTCTGAGCACTGCGCTCACTAATTCTAGCACGGTTTGCAGCAGTTACTGCCCAAGCCGCTAAGCCCAAACAAATAAAACCGAATGCTAACCCAAGCCACATAAAGCCTTTATTTTTCTTAGTCTTCTTGACTTCGGCTTCTTTATCTCTAGCAAGTAGTTTATTCTGTTCTGCTTCACTACGCAACAAGAAATCAATTGCTTCTTGGTAAGTAGTGCTATATTTATAACGTTCTGCCCAAGCACGGTTAGGTGCTAACTTCCAGTCATTATCTGGATCATATTTAGCAGGATCATACCATTTCAGGCCAATAGTTAGTTCAGGATCTTTCCAAAGACCACCTTTACCTTCCAACTCTAAAGCAGCAGCAGTACACAAACGCATATACGTTTCACTACATTCTACCTCATCATCCGACCACATTTTGAGTCGATCCCAACGCTGCATCAAACTATCATGTCCGATAGTAATCACAGAATCTTCATCAATTTCTGCAGCTGGTGGTGCACTCAAAAACAGTCTATCTTCTTGACTAAATCGAGTAACCACAAAACGAACATCCTTCAAAGGTTTTTGGGTGACAGCCATTACTTCTTTCATCAAAACAGGGCGACCAACAGCTTTACCATCAGATCCTTTTTCTGACAAAGAACGGAACAGGCGTTCACATATCTCATAATGTCCTTTTTCTTCTCTTAAATCCGTATAGGCTTCTTCTGCATGCTTAGCCAAAGCACCTCTTATGGTACCAACTGCACGGTAGTTGTCTATAGATACAGGTGCAGGGTTTTCTAAATCTGCTTGAGTGTCCATCCAATGGTTCCACATTCTTACCAACAAGTGTTGTAAGGTAGCCAACTCATCAAAATCTTCTCCCAAATCTTCTATGATGCGCTTAACCAACTCACGGTCGATAGTAGTTTGCACACCAATTGCTTTACTTGCATCTTTATCTTCGATAGGATTGATGATCGCACGCTTCAAATCCTCTGTTTTCATACGAGGGATCAAAAACTGACCATCATTGATTGCCTCAGGCAATCCTCTAAATTCTGTACAATTCCCAATAAAAGAAGAACGCATAGTTAATACTATGTAAATCGGAACTTCTTTTTGACGACTAGCATTCAACAGCAAATTAACAAAAGCAGCAGCCTCTTCATGGTTGCGGTTGCTTTGTTTACTGTATCTAAAGATCTCTTCAAACTGATCTACTACAATCATAAGGTTTTCACCCCTCTTGACAGCAGACTGTTTGAACGCCTCTACAATCCCTAGGCTTCCCATCTCTAACTGCTCCTTGATTTTGGCAGGATAGTCAGGATCCATCATCTCATCAGAGTGCAAAACATTGCGTTGTGCCAACTGACGGCTCAAGTTACCAATAGGGTTGTTGGCAGGATTGCAAACTGCAATACGCCAAGTAGAACCTGCCTGTCCAGCAAATCCTTCTTTCAATCTAGGTACCAAGCTAGCTTTTATCAAGGAAGACTTTCCACTTCCTGAAGTACCTACAACTGCTAAAAATCGATTAGAGCGAATCTTACGGAGTAGCTCATCAAGTTGTCGCTCACGACCAAAAAACAAATCTTGTTCGTCGGTTCCAAAAGCGCGTAAACCTGGATATGGATTCTTTAAAATCACGTTTGTTTCTAATACCTGCATAATTGTCTTAGTTATTGGGATTGGGTCGATCAATTTAGAGTTTGAGTAACTTATTCTGGTCCAGTTTTCTTTAAACTGCCCATTAAGATAATTAACTTTATTTAAATAAAAAAATGCTAATTAATCTATTTGCAAAAAAAACATATTTGTTTATTATTATTTGCTACTCCCCTGCCGATATTCGCTGAATATTTGCTCCTAAGGCATTAAGACGAACATCTATTTGTTCATAGCCTCTATCAATTTGGTGTATCTGATGTATCTTGCTAGTTCCTTTGGCCGACATAGCTGCAATCAGCAAAGATACCCCAGCTCTAATATCAGGAGAAGTCATCTCTATCCCTTTCAGAGTACTTTGGCGAGCTAAGCCTATGACAGTAGCTCTATGTGGGTCACACAAAATAATTTGCGCTCCCATATCTATTAATTTATCTACAAAGAATAAACGACTCTCAAACATTTTTTGATGCACCAATACACTCCCTCTTGCTTGAGTAGCCATAACTAACAAAATACTCATTAGATCTGGTGGAAATCCTGGCCATGGCGCATCATAAACCGTCATAATAGAACCATCTATAAAAGATTGTATCTCATATATATCTTGAGCTGGCACATAAATATCATCTCCTCTGACTTCAAACTCTAACCCAAATCTACGGTAGATTGGCAAAATATTGCCCAACGCATCTGCTCGAACATTTTTAATAGTCAACTCCGATTGGGTCATCGCAGCCATTCCCATAAAACTTCCGATCTCTATCATATCAGGCAAAACTCTATGGCCTGTACCAAATAGCTCCGTTACGCCTTCTATCACCAAACGATTAGATCCTACTCCAGTGATACGAGCTCCCATGCTATTCAACATTTTGCACAGCTGCTGTACATAAGGTTCGCAGGCAGCATTATATATAGTTGTCACACCTTTGGCCATAGTAGCAGCCATTAGTGTATTGGCAGTACCCGTGACAGAAATTTCATCCATCAGTATATAAGTCCCTGTCAAGCCATTATCAGCTTTGACCGTAAATAGATGGCTCTCTCTATCATAGTCAAAATTAGCTCCTAGCTTTTCTAAACCTAACAAATGTGTATCTATTCTTCGACGACCTATTTTATCTCCACCAGGTTTAGGCAACACAGCTGTTCCAAATCTAGCTAACAAAGGGCCTATCAACATAACAGAACCTCTAATACGGCTAGCTTTTTTTACAAACTCTTGTGTATGCAAATAATCTAAATCAATATTTTTAGCTTGAAAACTGTAGCTATGATCATCTAATCGTTCTACCTCTACTCCCAGCCCTTCTAGCAAAGAGATCAACAACACTACATCTCTAATGTTGGGTACATTTGTTATTGTTACACGTTCTGCTGTCAGTAAAGGTGCACAAACTACCTGTAACGCCTCGTTTTTAGCACCCTGTGGCACTATTTCTCCACTCAATTTCAATCCACCTTCGACTAAGAAAGATTCACTTGCTGCCATATTTTTGTATCCTATTATATAGTTATGATTAGAATTTCGACAAACAATATAGAAGCTTTCTACAGTACTGCATAATTTAACCAGTTCTTAAAAAAAGAAAATCCTCTTTAAGCATACTCAAAGAGAATTTTTTATTCAAAACAGTATATGAAATTCAGCTATTTTTTAGGCTGTGAAAATATTGCTCCAGCATTCACGCAGCAAAATATGCTAACCATTTTTGCATAAGGTGGGGCATCTGGCATACGATCATCAATTTCCCATTTATTCCAAGAGTCTGACCAAGTTGTTTTCAATGTAATTTTACCATATTTGCTATGCGTAATTTCCCATTTATTCCAAGAATCTGACCATACAGTTTTGAGCTTAAAGCTGCCATATTTTTTGGTCTTAAACTCCCATTCATTCCAAGAATCTGACCACGCCGTTTTCATTTTTGAAGAACCATTAGTGGTAGAGATATCCCACTGATTCCAAGAGTCTGACCAAGTTGTCGATAATTTTTTAATTTGAGGAGCAGGAACATCAACCTTATAGGTTTTATCCTTATCACTAGCACTAATAGTTGCTATTAACTTTCCTGCTGCATACAACTTTTCATTAGGTCTACAACGCACTTTCAATGACTTTTGTGCTCCTACATTTAAATATTGATTAGTTGTTGAATTCGCTGTTTCTACTTTCACTTTTGCTTGAGCAAAGGTGCTTGTATTTTCTACTGTTATATGCAAAAAATCAGTAGCCTTCTCATAGACTTCTTTTATTTTTTGGTTTTCTGCTGCTTTTGCTTCTTGGGCAGCAGCAACTTTGGCAGCATTTGCTTCTTGTTCTTTTTTAGCTTGAGCTTTTTGTTCTTTCATTGCTTCTATAGCTTTTCCAAACTTAGCTTTACCATTAGAAAAATCTAAAGTAAAAGTACTTTTTACCACATCACATCTAGAATTTAGACAACAATTAATGGTGTGTTTATCATTGCTCAACTTCTCCAAAAAGCTTAAAAATTGCTTATCCTCTGCATTATTATAATCTAAATGTTCTCCATCTAATTGAAAACAAAAATATTTTTGATTTAAGACTGCTGAAGAAATAGGTGCATAATACAAAAAATTTTGACTAGGATTACTGGCCAAAGATAGCTTAAATGCCACTCTTGACTGCCCATCCTTTTTACTCAATTGTAACGCCGATATCTTCTGTTTGAGATAAACTGTGATAAACACATCATCTTCTCCAGTAAATGCCTTCTGTTGTTTGACATCTTTCTTTTTGGTTGCATTGTTTTCTGAACCAGTAAAAATAACTGAACCACTTTTATTCAATGCATCAACAGCATTACCTAGTAGTTGAGCAGAAGTCTGCTCTGTGAGCAATAAACTCCAAAATAATACGCATAATAAAGCCCCTTTTGTTTTCATAGTCTTTGAGTTTTTATAAAAAAATAGTCGCTAATACATATTTAATTTCTGCCCATTTATTTCTGATCACAAAGTTATGTTAGCAACTATTCTCAATCAAGGAAAACAGGTAAAGAGCACTAAAACACAAGTCAACGTATCTCTTTTCGAGGTAAACAGCAAAGCCCTCTTCGATCTTGTATCGAAAAGGGTAAGCTTTAATTGAATATTCCAATGAATTATTGTGCAGAACATCTTAGGTTCTGAAAATTATTAAAGGTTATGTAAGTAATTATAGTAGATGATAAATTGTTCTTTTTTATTTAGCCCTTCGTTAGACAACCTACCTTAATAGCTAAGGCTATTAGGCAGAACATCTACCTTGTCTAATCAAAAAATTACGGCTTTAT
>JAAEPD010000103.1 GCA_024222455.1 Aureispira sp. | reverse complement strand
TTCGCAAGTTACTGCAAGCTTGAGAGGGAAAAAACATAAAGAGAGTTGGTGGTTGCCAGCATCAGCCAGTGATTTGGGATTAATGATGGATAGAATTGCGGGTAAAGGTAAACAAGGGGAGGCACACCAAAGATTATTTAAAGAAACACTATACGATCCTTATGCTAGAGCTGAAATGAATACAACTGAAGCTAAGTTAAGTATCTATAGAGATTACAAAGCATTACAAAAACAATATAAACAAGTTTTTGGTTCATTTAAAAATGAGATTGTTGAAGGTGGTGGTTATACTGTACAGCATGCTATTAGAGTTAGAAACTGGAATACTTTAGGAATTGAAATTCCAGGATTAAGTAAAAGAGACCAGAAAATGTTAGTTGACTATGTAAATAAAATGGTGAGCTTTCAGCTTTTGCTGATCAAATTATAGGAATACAAAAAGGTGTCTATCAAAAGCCTGGGAGATATTGGGAAAGCGGCAGTGTATGGGTAGATATAAACAATACTATTAGAGGAGATTTAAGGAATCAATACATGAAGGAGTTTAAGGATAATGTAAATGCTATATTTACACCTGAATATTGGAAAAAATTAGAAGCTGTACAAGGGCCTAAATATGTGGAGTCATTGAAAAATTTATTGGGTCGTATGGACCGAGGTAGCAATAGAACAGGTAAAGAAAGTAGGATAGAAACTAAACTATTAAATTTCCTTAATAATGCTACAGCTGGTATTATGTTTATGAATACTAGATCTGCTCTACTACAAACTATTTCTAGTTTTAATTATATTAATACAACAGATAATACTATTTTTACAGCGGCGGCAAGATTTGCAAACCTTCCACAGTATATTAAAGACTGGACTCGATTAATGAATTCAGATTGGGCAGTAGCTAGAAGACAGGGAACTAAAATTAATATACAAGAAGCTGAATTAGTTGAAGCATTAGAGGGAGCACAAAATAAAGGTGAGGCTATGCTTGGTTGGCTATTAGAAAAAGGATTTATATTAACTAAAATGGGAGATACTTTTGCAACAGCTACCGGTGGTGCTACATTTTATAGAAATAGAATAAACACATATAAAAAGCAGGGTCTTAGTGAGAAAGCAGCAGAGCGTAAAGCTTATGAAGATTGGGTGGAAATGTCGGAACTTAATCAGCAATCGGCTAGAATGGATAAAATTAGTATGCAGCAAGCAACTCCACTAGGAAGAGTTATTTTAGCATTTGCTAATACACCTATGCAATATGCGCGATTACAAAAAAGAGCTTATCTTGATCTTAAGAATGGAAGAGGCGATGCTAAAGCTAATATAAGTAAAATAGTTTATTATGGATTTGTTCAAAATTTAATATTCAACTCTTTACAAAACGCACTTTTTACTGAACTATATGATGACCCAGGAATATCTGATGATAAAACTATAAGAATAGCTAATGGTATGGCTGATGGTATATTAAGAGGAGGTGGTATAGTTGGGGCGGCTGTAGCAACA
>JAAEPD010000102.1 GCA_024222455.1 Aureispira sp. | reverse complement strand
TCGCCTAGTGTTTTTTTGTCCGTGGGTCAGACTGAGTTTCTTGCAAGGCTTCTATGTACTCTTTAAACATCATTTTCTGGTTTTTAAACTCACAAATTAACTATTATCTACTACTTTTATACTTTTCCGAAGTTTTCAATATATTTAATAGTTAATACGAAATATTATAAGGCAAGTCACTCCTTTTATAAATCAATATTTATAAGCATAAATAGCACTAAGATCAAAAGGTTATCAATAAAAGGTAAAAAAAGTTTGGCGGCTACATAAGAATGTATTATCTTTGCCCACCGTTAATCAACATGCAAGTTAATAAGCAATTAAATAGAAAAATAACTTTTATAGAAAATGGCAAATCATAAATCAGCAAAGAAACGCGCTCGTCAGAACGAAAAACTTAGAGTACATAATCGTTTTTACAAAAAGACAGCTCGTACAGCAATTAAGAAATACCGTGAATTAACAGAGGCTAAAGACGCAGAGAAATTCTTGCCAAAAGTAGTTTCTATGATTGATCGTTTAGCTAAGAAAAACCAAATTCACAAGAACAAAGCAGCTAACTTGAAAAGAAAATTAGCTCTTCACTTGGAGAACTTAAAAAAATAATATCCTTTGTCTAGAAACTAGACAAGTTGGTATATAAAATATTAAAGTACACTTGCCTTTTTGGGCCAAGTGTACTTTTTTTGTGGTTAAACGACAATTACCACTATGAATAAATCAATTCTCACTCTACTCACTATTATCTCTCTATTAGCTTGTCGCTCCGAGGCCTCTAATGACTTTCCTCCTTTACAATTGGCCATGCTTTCGGCAGATGTCTATGACAAAAACTATATAGAAGAACTCCCCAAAGATTGGGAAGTTTTCTTAAACCTACCTGAGACGCCTTGGTACCAAAATATTAATATTGGTCATGTAGCAGAAGGTATCTCGGCTATTAAATCAGTAGTTGATGGTGATTCTGCCTGGAAAAAGAAAACAGCTAAAGCTATAATGCATACTGTTTCTGCAGGAGGTTATTTTGCTAGAGCTTATCGACATATCCCTAGCAATAGAATAGTAATAGCACATCGAGGTACTGATTTCCCAAGTGCTTTTAGCCAAGATAGTGCAAGCTTAAAGGATATAGCTTGGGGTGTTTTAACTTTCGCTCAAGATTTAGATGATGACTATAATATTTTTATGGGCGAAGGCCCTGATCAACAATTCTTGATGGCTCAAAATTTTGTAGAGGCAGTAAAAGATTCATTTGCAGCTCGTCATCAAACAGCTCCTGATATTATGCATGTGGGGCATTCTCTAGGTGGAGTTTTAGCACAGCTGTGTGCTCTAGAAGATACCGTTCAGGCAGTTACATTTGATAGTCCAGGTTGCTTAGAGCCAGCTCAGAAATTACTAAAGCAAACACCTTCTAGCTCCGCTCCTATCACCAATTATAAAGCAGCTCCTAATGCTATCAACAGTGCTAATAGACAATGTGGGCAAGTTATTCGCCTCTACCCTGCATTCAACGCCCCAAAACCCAAGTCAAGCAACTACTCTATCCAAGTAGGATCAGATACGATCAACCAACTGATTGAGTACTTACAATTTACGCTTGAACAACACACCATGACTGGTTTCTTTTCTTGTTTTGACAAAACAGGTTATCCTATTATAGCTAGTAATCAAACTGATTTTTGGCCAGTTGCAGATCAGAAATATTTGGGGTTAGGACATTATATCAACCCATTAAGCCATCCTCATTGGAGAACCTTACAAGGGCATTATGACTCTAAAGCTTCTAAACAACAGAAAGGGATTAATATTGTAGGAAATGATCAAGCGAATAATCTATTTGGAGCAACAGGCTACAATGATTCTTTGTTTGCTAAAGCTGGCAATGACCGTTTGTGGGGATTTGGTGGAAATGATATTCTGCTTGCAGCAGAAGGTAGCGATACGCTAACTGGTGGCAGTGGAAATGATTTATTGGTAGGCGGACAAGGTGATGATGTTTATTGGCTAAATTCGGCTGACTATGGTATTGAAACGATCAAAGATGATGATGGGCAAATTTATATTGATGGGCAATTATTTGAAACGGAGATTAGTAATCAATTACACAACAGACAAATAGATAAGCAGACTATACAACACCACAATCAAGATTATGAACTCAGCTTTAAGACAACTACACTTATCATAAAAAAAGGTGACTTTGAGGTGCATATTTTAGACTTTAGAACAGCTTATTGGGGAATTAAATAAGAGTATGTCTAAAATTATAAATAAAAAAATGTAAGGATTAAAAAAAGAGGAATCAGAATCATAAACTTGAGGTGACTAAACCAAAAAAGCTTATGAAAACGCACTATGAAGT
>JAAEPD010000101.1 GCA_024222455.1 Aureispira sp. | reverse complement strand
GTATTGGAAGATCTTCCTCAAGCTTTAGACTCTGTTTGGTATCATGAATATACTTATTATGACTCTGCTTATCAGAAACATGCTAGCATAGACACCTGTTTTGGATTCGTATCCAAATATTATTCTAAAAAATATAAAGATGTACAAGATGTACATTGGCAGTATTATGAAAATGCAACAACACCTATCAACGACAGTTTATGGTGGAATGATTATAAGTTTTGGTACAATCAACCGATAGAGAAACAATCCGATTTTCATCCAAAATATCATCCAAACTCCACATTTTTAATTCCCCTTGTTCAAGTAGAAATAGCCTATCATTCTAAAACCAAAAAACAAGACAATTCCATAGACTTAGAACAAGACAGCCTACAATATCAAAAACTATCCAAAAAACTAGGCAAATGTTTATTTGATATTCCTAAACTAGATAAAGTAACATATAGTCAAAGCAGCCCCAAAGAACTCTTAGAAGCTATTAAAAATGGTATAATCAACAATAATTGGCAATATATATTGTATCATTTGTGTATCTACCCAAGCTCTTTCGTAGATGAAATTGCTCAAAAATGTAAGACAAACACCAATAACTTTGAGTTTCAAAAATTGCTTAGCTTATCTCAACAAGAACACCACCAAGCCTTAAAATATATCGAAGATTTAATTCAAAAAATTGATTCCCATATCTTGGGGAAAGTAGAAAATAACATCTATAATCTTCATGATCTAGAACAACAAACCATTTATTTTTATTTTGATGGAAAGAGTTGGTATATGCTACCAATAATAACTGAGGAATAAACTATTTATATCTAAATTTATTAGAAAGATCAAGAGGTCAACTATTCTAAAAAATATAGTTTTTTTATTCTTAGCAAAAACTGTACTTTTGCACTAGAATCAAGTTCTAATACTAATATAGTAAAACAACCAATAGCTATGGAGGAAGTAACGATTTATCAACCAAAGCACAAGATCCGCTTAGTGACAGCGGCCTCTTTATTTGATGGGCACGATGCTGCCATTAATATCATGCGTCGTATCATGCAACGCACAGGTGCAGAAATCATTCACTTAGGACACAACCGTTCTGTGCAAGAAATAGTAGATACTGCTATCCAAGAAGATGTGCAAGGTATTGCCATTACATCTTATCAAGGAGGCCACGTAGAATACTTTAAGTATATGTACGACCTACTAAAAGAGCGTGGTGCTGGACACATCAAGATATTTGGAGGTGGTGGTGGCACTATATTGCCTACCGAAATAGAAGAACTCCACAACTATGGTATTACTCGTATCTATTCTCCTGACGATGGTCGTCATATGGGTTTGCAAGGTATGATCAATAATGTATTGGAAAATTGTGATTACCCTACGGGTATGAATATAAATGGAGAACTGAAAGCCTTTGCTGAAAAGGATAAATATGCTATCGCTCGCTTGATTTCTGCTGCCGAAAATCAGCCAGAAGCTGCTGATGAGTGGCTAGAGGGAATAGAAACTGCCGCTGCTACTAAGGTTACACCTATTTTGGGAGTAACAGGCACAGGAGGAGCTGGTAAATCTAGTTTAGTAGATGAATTGGTGCGCAGGTTCTTAATCGATTTTAAGGATAAAACTATTGCTGTTATTTCGGTAGATCCTTCCAAACGTAAAACGGGTGGTGCTCTATTGGGTGATCGTATCCGCATGAATGCCATCAACTCTGATCGTGTATATATGCGTTCGTTGGCTACTCGTCAGTCGAATCTTTCGGTATCTAAATATATTGGAGATGCTGTACATATCCTAAAAGCAGCAGGTTATGACCTAATTATACTCGAAACATCTGGTATTGGACAGTCTGACACAGCTATTACAGACTTTTCGGATGCTTCCTTGTATGTAATGACTCCTGAATATGGCGCTGCTACGCAGTTAGAGAAAATCGACATGCTCGATTTTGCTGACTTAATTGCACTCAACAAGTTTGATAAAAGAGGGGCTTTAGATGCCTTGCGTGATGTCAAGAAACAATACAAACGAAATCATAACCTTTGGGAAACACCAGATGAGCAGTTGCCTGTATTTGGTACTATCGCATCTCAGTTCAATGACCCAGGTATGAATCAGTTGTATCTAGCGATCATGAAGGCGATCAATAGTCGCACAGAAGCTGACTTTGCATCAACTTTCCAAGTTTCTGGAGAGATGAGCGAAAAGGTATATGTTATTCCGCCAAAACGAGTTCGTTATTTATCGGAGATTTCGGATACTATCCGAAATTACAACCAAAAAGCATTAGATCAGGCGGAAGTTGCTCGTCAGTTATTTGGCATTCGAAATACCATCAATATTCTAAACAAACAGGAAGGCAATTCTACTATAGTAGAACATTTAGAAAAAACCTACCTAGAAGTAGAGTTAAACCTAGATGGACATAACAAAAAGATATTGGAAACTTGGCAAGCCAAATATGAGGCTTATCAAGCAGATGAATATGTTTATAAAGTTCGTAATAAAGAGATTCGAGTACCTACCTTTTCTAAATCACTTTCGCAATCACGTATTCCAAGAGTAGTATTGCCTAGATACAAGGATTGGGGAGAAATTTTGAATTGGGTACTTCAAGAGAATGTACCAGGAGAGTTTCCTTATGCAGCAGGGGTATTCCCATTCAAACGAAAAGGAGAAGACCCTACTCGTATGTTTGCAGGTGAGGGAAATCCGGAGCGTACCAACCGCCGTTTTCACTATGTTTCGCAAGGACTTCCTGCCAAACGTTTATCTACAGCTTTTGATTCTGTAACACTGTATGGAGAAGACCCTGATTATCGTCCAGATATTTATGGTAAAGTAGGTAATTCTGGTGTTAGTGTTTGCTGCCTAGATGATGCAAAAAAACTATACTCTGGTTTTGACCTTTGTAACCCTAAGACATCCGTTTCGATGACAATCAATGGGCCTGCAGCTACTATATGTGCTTTCTTTATGAATGCGGCTATAGATCAACAGTGTGAGTTCTATATCAAAGAAAATGGCTTAGAACATTTGGTAGAAGCCAAGCTCAAAGAAAAATATGACGATAAAGACCTTGCTCGTCCTACTTATATGGGCGACTTGCCTAATGGGAATGATGGATTAGGACTTATGCTCTTAGGACTAACAGGTGATGAGGTACTTGATGCAGAAACTTATGCTCCACTCAAAGCTAAAGCACTTTCTTCTGTGCGTGGTACGGTACAAGCAGATATTCTGAAAGAAGATCAAGCTCAAAATACTTGTATTTTCTCTACAGAATTTGCTTTGCGTTTGATGGGCGATGTACAGCAGTATTTCACTGACGAAAATGTTCGTAACTTCTATTCTGTATCTATATCGGGTTACCATATTGCAGAAGCTGGAGCTAATCCAATTACGCAATTGGCCTTTACTTTAGCTAATGGATTTACCTTTGTGGAATATTACCTCTCTAGAGGAATGGACATAAACCACTTTGCACCAAACCTATCCTTTTTCTTCTCGAATGGCGTTGACCCTGAATATGCAGTGATTGGCCGTGTAGCTCGCCGAATTTGGGCAAAAGCTATGCGTGAAAAATACAATGCCAATGCTCGCTCTCAGAAATTGAAATACCATATTCAAACTTCTGGACGTTCCTTGCATGCTCAAGAGATATCGTTCAACGATATTCGTACAACCTTGCAAGCATTGTATGCTATTTATGACAATTGTAATTCATTACATACAAATGCTTATGATGAGGCAATTACTACTCCTACTGAAGAGTCGGTACGCCGTGCAATGGCTATACAGTTGATTATTAATCATGAACTAGGTTTAGCTAAGAATGAGAATCCACTACAAGGCGCCTTTATTATAGAAGAGTTGACTGATTTGGTAGAGGAAGCTGTATTGACAGAATTTGACCGCATCACAGATAGAGGTGGAGTGCTAGGTGCTATGGAAACTATGTACCAACGTGGTAAGATACAAGAAGAAAGCTTGTACTACGAAACACTCAAACATACTGGAGAATTCCCAATTATTGGGGTAAATACTTTCCTTTCTAAGCAAGGCTCTCCTACTATTATTCCTGATGAGGTTATTCGTTCTACCAAAGAAGAAAAAGAGGCGCAGATTAATACACTAAACAGTCTAAAACAAAGTAATCCTTCTAAATCTGAGGAAACTTTGCAGAAATTGCAACAAGTAGCGATCAACAATGCGAACATGTTTGAAGCCTTAATAGAGGCTGTTAAATACTGTTCTTTAGGTCAAATTACCAATGCCTTGTATGAGGTAGGTGGTCAGTATCGACGTAACATGTAATTTGTTACTTTTTGGATAGGCAACAACAATTAATAAATTGTTATCCAATTCATCTGAGTATAGTCGAAAAAAACGTGCATTTTTTTAATGGTAATTCCTTAACAGGAACAGTGATTGTCATTAAAAAAATGCACGTTTTTCTTCAAACTAAGCGATTATTTAATTTTAGTAAAGCTGATTTTTTTAAAATTAGGTTCTTTAGTATCCTCTTCATAATAGACCTGCTCTACAACAACTGTATTTTCATTCACCCATCTTAAATCTATAATTCCCTCTGTATTTAAAGTAAATAATGTTTTTATAGATTTGTTCGATAAATCTATAACAGAACACCCACTAGGAGTCCAATCTCCAGCATGATAAGTCGCTATTAGATTAGGATTTTCACTACTCACAAAGCTTGGAGTAGCACTCGTAGCATTAGCATCAGCAAAAACATCTAAGACTTGACCATTATGTCCATTTACCATAATTGCAGAGCCCGCTTCAACTTCAATTTCCCATAAAAAAAATAAAGCTCTTTTTTCCTCATAACCTATTACAGAATATCCCATCAACAACTCGTTGGTATTGTTTTTAGGTAATTCAATCTTCTTTGTTTTCCCATTCTTTAGTTTAAGGCTGAGGTCATGCTGTCCTTGCTCTCGCACATTTATTTTTTGAGCAAGACCTTTTGCATAACAGGCCTCTCCCTTTAGCCAAGAGTAAGCTGTATCTGCTTGTACTGGAGTCGCTAAAAATTCAGTTTTGGTTATTCCCGTAATGAGCAACTCATAGCCATCAACTTCAACAGTATCTTTGTAGTTTAATGTTAAACTATCTCCCTCATTAGAAGACAGCTTTTTACTTAGATGAGTGCTGTCCTTGTTGACAGGCGTTTCAGTCTCTGCATCCTTTTCATTTTCCACTACACAGGCTTGTAGCAAAAACATAGAAAGCATAAAACCTATAGCTAGTATTCTATTAAAAGTATTCATTGACTTAAATAATTTATTGTTGGAAAGTATCTTTAGATAAAAAAGAAGCTGGACTAAATCTTTTATAGAAGATCACTAGTCTGCTCCGCTAATCGAAATTTGTAAAATCTTTGTTGATAGTTTTATTGTAGATTCATCTATCTTATGTGTACTGAAATAAGCATCTAATCGAAATGAGAGTCCACCAACCTCTGTACTTGTTCTACTTTCTATCTCACTACCATGAGTTTCTCGGTTGGGATAAGCTTTTTTCAGCTCAGCAAAAGTAGACCCAATACCAATCCCCTCTTTTGTTTTATATAAAGGAGAATAAATCTGTATCGGACCTACCAAACTTTCATCATCATGCTTTGGGAATACAAATCCAATCTTTTCTTGATTTTCATCTAACAAATCATAGCCAGGAAAATCGCCTTCTCCATTTTCTAAAACTCCTTCTTTTAGGTGTTTGGGATAGTCACTGATTAGAGCACCAATTTTAATAAAACTAAGACCCGATGCTGTAATTAAAAACTTGTTGTCAGAGGATAAATCCGTAGTTTCCTCCTTGGTCAAAGTTGTACTATCAATTTTGTCTCCTTTGTTGTCGTCATTAGTTTCTGCTGTTGGAGTTGGTTCATTACAAGACACAAGTCCTAATAATCCAATGCAAAAAAATATAATAATTCTATTCATTATAAAAGTTGTTTTTAAGTATTGACGCAATTCGTTTTTGAAAATTAACATGCCCCAACTGTAGTAAAAAATGTATAAGTAATTACTTTTTGTTTTCCTTTTTCTATGTATCTAACTTGAATTTGAATTGCTCTTTTAGAGATTGTTTGCAGTGTCTCAATATAAGGTTTAGTGGACTCCTCATCTCCCCATAATTCAGGTGTTTTAGTTTCTTTTATTCTATTTAAAAAATAGTCATTAATTTGATCCTTATTAGCAGTTGCTTGCTTGGGACAGGCCTCTAAAACTGTTTTCTCTAAAAAATTCTCATATCTATCCTTAAATCTGAAAGTATTTTGACTATTTGGCTCTAGTTTTTCCCATTCTGTGCAATAGTTTCCAGTAGATTCTACATTAGTTCCATCATAAAAAAAAATGAAATCTCTCGCCCCATAACTTAGTCTATTTCTAAATATCGTTCGTTCAAATACTTCTATTTTATACTTCTTTATATTATCAATAATTAGTTCAGTATTCTCGCTCAATATCCCTCTATGATCAGAATCCTCTATCCAGTAAGAATCATCTGTATTAGCCTTTTTTAATTTTAAATTAATTGGCACATCATAACATCGTGCCGTAACATCAACTAGAACTCCTATGACAAAAGGATTGACCTGCATTTTCTGTATCTCAAAAGCATCTGTTACAAGATCTAATAATTTTTTAAACTGATCTACAGTTCCATCCATATATCTTCGAGCCCAGAAATTGAGGCGTTGACCAGAATAGACATCAAGGAAAGTGATCTCATCTAGATTTGGTGATGCTACTCCTTCAATATTAATCTTATTGCTACGCCCTTCCTCAAATTCAACAATCGCTTTCTTTACTTTTTCTTCATTTTCAGAGATATACCTATATGCTATTCTAAGCTCATTCAGGTATTGATATACAGAGTTGTAGTATACTTCTCTATATTTATCAACCCATACTTTATCTGAGAATATTTCCTCTAGGTACTTTTCTAACCTTTTCAGGAATTTAGGATTGTAGTATCCAATAGTATTAGCATTTAAATTCATCTTCTTTTCATGAGGTCCCTTGCTAAAAACAGGTTCACCTACTAAATTCCCAATCAATTTAAAGCCAAGACTTTCCTTCTCATTCAAATACAGATTTGTAATCCCATCAATGTGAGCAAATTTGTGGCTATTCTCTTCATCAGAGTTCCATGCATCTAATAGATTGGTTAAATTTTTTTTAAAGGCATCTATTTCTTTCTTCGATTGAGCGGTCAAGCTGCTTATATTCATAGAAAGTAATAAAAGAAGAAAAACTAATTTTTTAAGCAAAAAATTTTTCATTGATTAGTCTTTTTTTTGTAAAAACATTATTAAAATAATTTCTTTATAGGGCTCTATTCCGTTTTACTAAAGAGCTTCTAATTTGATGGGGTCTTTAAATTTTAAGCTTTTTAAGACAGCCTCTATTTTAGGGACTACCTCCTCATACTCTTTTTCTGTATAATGAAAATCCCAGCGGTTCTGTTTAACGAACTTCCAGTCTTTAGAGGCAGCAAAAGGATAAGGATCTCCTCCTCCTGACCAATGAAAACCATGTTTTTCGACAACTTCATCTCGGCCATCAGTCTCAGGATTCATAATTTTTTGGTGATCTTCATGGCTAAATACATAGATTGGAAGATTGAATCTAAACTTTTTTGATGGGTTTGATTTCAGATATACTTCAAACTGACCAGTTGTATCATTCATCCAAGAGGGAGGAGGTAATTCACTGATTTCGAATTTGTATTTATCATTGATATAAACATTATTAGATGTTTCTTTGTCCTCAGGATTTTCATCCTTCAGACTCAGGCTATCTTCTGCTGATACTACCTCTTTCTTTTCATCAATAAGCTGTTCACTTTCTTCAGTTCCCTTGTCCTTTTCTAGATCTTGGATACAAGCTTGTAGTGAAAAAGCTAAAAAAATAATGCTTAGAAAAAAAGTTTATTATTCATTTTATAAATAATTAAGATAGTGATAGAAAAAGTTATCGACTAAGGGTCTCAATCATAAAAACGCCTAAAAAACAGTCTTCTTGAGCTTGTAGGGATTCTATAAAGAGTATATGTGTCGCCCTCCTTTTACGTTCTTTTTCTAGACGCTCTAAATCTTTTGTACGCTCTTTTATAACAGCATAAGATTTTGTATAAAAAGCACTTGCACATTTTCTAATATTTCCTGAGTCGAAGTTTTTAGCAAAGGTTTCAAATTCAGCGATTAGTTCGGGGTTTTCTTCAGATGCTATTTTACGTTTAAGTTGTGAAATTGCTTTTGAGAGTTTCTCTACAGATTTGGCGGATAGTTCCTCCCTTCCAATGGCAAATAGTTCTTCTAGCATAAGTGTAAACTTAGGACTTAGCTTAGATTGCTCTGTTTCTAAACAGGAGCAAAGTTTTTTAGTGATGGTATCGACTTGTATGTCTTGAGTCTGAGCAGAACAAGATGAAAATATAAATAAGCCAGTGAAAAAAAGTATCATTTGTTTTAATTTGAACATAAAAATTGCATTTTATAAAGACTGAAATACTACCAGCTGAAGTCTGGTAGGTTAAAAATTAGGACTATAAGTCCCCTGACTATTCTAAAGAAATATTATTCGAGTTATCACTTTGCTTAGAATCGTTGTGATTCTCTATATATGCTTTGATTACTTCAT
>JAAEPD010000100.1 GCA_024222455.1 Aureispira sp. | reverse complement strand
ATGACAACATTTCTGCTGTCAACTGCACATAACGTATTGGAATAGACTCCAAAGTCATCATGTAGAGTTTGACAGTTTCCATGCTGCTCATTAGCATCATAATTAGCTTCTACACTATTAATATTTTTCTTCTGAGCTTTCTCATTTTTAGCTTTTAATTTCCTACAGTCGTTAGTCCAGTGAGACTTTAACTTGCATTCTTTGCAGTAACGACTTGCGTTTTTGTTTTGATTTTGGTTTTGAGTGTTTTGAGTTTGATTTTGGCTTGTTTTAGTTTCCTTAACATTTTTGCTTTGGGTGTCTGTGTAATCAGGCTTTTTATAGGTTTCACAGCTCTTTGGCTTACCCCCCTTTGAAAAATTTGACTCTTTAGAACTGGTTTTCTTACTATTTGAATAAGAAGTGTCCCATTTAGAAATAGTGACCCCCCACTGCTATCAAGATTACTGCTAGATACCGCTATGTCCTGAAAACATTTTCGCCGGCTTTCAGCAGCTATTGCTTCATCGAGATATGTCTTAAGTGTTGGGTTGGGCTCTTTTAAGTCACTTAGAGCCTGTTGAAGGAATTTGTCATTTAGAGAAATGTAAAACATGGCACGTTGT
>JAAEPD010000099.1 GCA_024222455.1 Aureispira sp. | reverse complement strand
GGAAAAACTAAAGTTTGTCCATCAACTTAATCATTTTGCAATGAAGTCTAAAATTTACCTTGCTGCTAATAAAGCAGCTTTCAATGAACTTAATACATTAAAAATGGCTAATCCATCTTTTGCGTAACATCAGTTATTAATATCCTCAATATTGAGTTTCCCTTTTATTTTACTTTGGAAAACAATCATTCTCATCCGTTTCCTACTAAAATCCTTGTTTAATCTATTTATCTCGATAATAGCAAAATTTCT
The DNA here is from genome assembly GCA_024222455.1 of Aureispira sp. Classification (GTDB taxonomy): domain Bacteria; phylum Bacteroidota; class Bacteroidia; order Chitinophagales; family Saprospiraceae; genus JAAEPD01. The sequence goes on along the minus strand of JAAEPD010000099.1, from coordinate 47,901 downwards.
CCCACATTACTAAACACAGTTAGTAGGTTTTAGGCAAAAAAGAAGGTTTTAAGAGGCTATTTTTCATTGTTTTATCCGTATTTTCCCTCTATCTTCTCAGATTTCTTTCGGCTCTAGCCAATATCAAAAACGCCTTTATCATTCATAAACCTATGAATCAACCATACCCCAAAGACATTGAGAAAGTACTTGAGCTACTACAAACTAATACTCCTCAAAATATTAGTCTAGCTGTACTTCTAGCCAAAAGTATTGGTGTGGATATCATAAAGGAACTTCTACCTGTATTTGAAATGAGCCTAAAGCTCTCCTTTCTGGCAAAGCTCAGTACAGATTTAGAAGCAGAACTTGGTTCCCTACTCAAATTTGATCAATTGCATATAACACTGCCTCCTGATAATAATTATATCAATAGTCTGATCTTTTTTCATCGATTAAAAGTATTAACTCTTGCATTGAATGGACAAGAACTTACTTTAGATTTTGAGCATCTAAACCTCCAAAAACTGTTTGTTCAAGATATAAACACTTGGCCTTTGAGTGCAGTAGCTCTTCAGCAACTCAAAAATACAAAGCTTCAGCAATTGACGATTAATCCTAATTCTATAAAAATAGAAAAACAGCACGCTTTTAATATCCCTAAGCAACTAGGCGATATCACAAGTTTAAAGGGGTTGTGGCTCGAACATCCAAACCTAGAAAAAATTCCTAATGAACTATTGGCTCTAAAAAAGCTAGAATCACTAAGCATATACAGCAAAGTTCCTCTGCTTGAGCTACCTCAACATTTATTGGAATTGCCAGCACTCAACTATGCTTCTTTTGAGAAAATTCCTAGCAGGAATCTTCTAAATATAAAGGAGCAGTTAATACTTGAATTTAATCAATTGGGGATTGTAGATTATTGGAGAATGGCTATTGCTCAACGCTCACAAGCTAAGTCCATAAAAAAAGAATATAAATCGCCTTTATTATCCATGCTAAGGCAAACTATTGCTTTTGCTCAATCCATTAATTCCAACTTTTTCAAGAAAACCCTAAAACCTATTTCAGTTACTATCTGACAGCTTTTGTACTATTAGTAACCTCCATTATTGCACTCCCTTTTGCATTTACTATACAGACCGTTCTTCTTGTTTTTGAGATAGCCAAATTTTTGTTTAATCTTCCTGAATGGCTGCGACCTAAAATCCGAAATAGCAAGAGCTATACATTAAATGTAGTAGAAGATCTCACTAAGATGGCAGAGCCTAAACACCCTCAAAGCATTGAAGGGATAGGAAGTGTAGGTTGCTTAGGAGGACTACTTTTACTGCTTTCATTGCTTATTCCTTCCAAATCTACCATATTGAAAATATTATTTATTCCACTTGCTTTGATTATCCTCTTACTAGGAATTATTGTAGAACCTTTGTGGAGAATTGTCTTCCTCCCTAAACGTTAATCTTATGTTAACAAACCTCTTTTTTGCATAAATTGAACAATTATTGAGTCTATTTACATTGAACAATCGTTCAAACTAATTTAACAAATTAACTCCTTTTGTTATGATTTATCAAATATTGAGATTTCCTCTGGTTGTATTGTTCTACTTTTATTATCGTAGAATATATATCCTAAACAAAAAGAACATACCTAGTAGTGCTCCTACACTCATTGCTTCTAACCATTCTACTGCTTTTATGGAACAAATTTTAGTAGCAGGATTGCAATGGAGGTCTATTTACTTTTGGGCAAGAGGTTCCGTATTCGAAGAAAAATGGAGTTTCCCTTCTATATTTAGACAAGCACATCTTATCCCAATTTGGAGACCAGAGGAGGGTTTCAAAAAGATGCATCGAAACAAACAAATATTTGAAGCATCCAAAGGCAGCCTACTAGAAGGAAATATGCTTTACATATCACCAGAAGGTAATGCTGTACCCGAAAAACGTCTACGTACATTCAAAACAGGTACCGCTAGAATTGCTCTGCTGACTGCTGCTGCTAAAGATTTTGAGGAAGATGTATTTATTGTCCCTACTGGTGTTAACTATACCTATCACTGCGATTTTAGAAGTGAGGTAATCATGAGTTATGGTGAGCCTATCAATGTCAAAAATTATAAAGAACTATACTTAATTAATGAAATTGCTGCTGCTAAACAGCTTACAGAAGATCTAAAAGAAGCTTTAACTCAAGAAGTTATCATTATCAACAATAAAGAGGATGAACGCTTGGTAGAACAACTACATGTAATGCTGCGTAATGAACACCAGTTTTATAATGATAGCACCACTAGCAACAATCAAGAGCGCTTAGCTATAGAGCAAGCTCCTGCTAATCTTTGCAACAACCTAGATGAGGATCAAAAACTATCCTTGGGTGGAGATACTACAGCTTATTTTAATACCCTCCAAAAAAATAACTTGACAGATAAGGCTGTTGAACAAAAAGGCAGCTTCTTGCTCGGGAAAGCTATAAAAAGTGTTGTTTTAAGCCCTTTTGCTCTATTGGGTTGGATAGGAGGAGCATTGCCTGTAAAGGCAGCTCGCTATCTTCGGAACAGCAATGTAGAAGACAAACAATTTTGGGCTCCAATGGCAGTTGTATTCAGTATTCCAGTGTGGTTAGTTTATAGTCTTGTTATCTGTATTACTGCTGCATTTTGGTTAGGTTGGGCTGCATTATTGCTTCCTTTTGCTCTTATAGGTTTACAATATGTTGCTTTTCGCAACAAAGAGGATTGGAATGATGTGTTAGCGAATGCTAGATATAGCAGTTGGAAGAAAAAGAATCCAGCAGAAGCACATAATCTAGAAGAAGATAGAAAAGAAATTCTTCATAAATTTGAAGAATTAAAATCTACTGTAAAAACCCCTAGTGCCCTAAAATAAATACCCCAGACCCCAAACGTCCCAATCATTACCTATCTTTCGGCTTCTCTCTGAAGTCGAAAGATTTTTTTTGACTATCTTGCTTGAAAATGGGGAATCCCTCCTTATAATAAATAAAAGTACACATGATTATAATCGATAATAAAGTAGTAAACATAGAATTAGTAGAAGAACAGTTTGTTTGTAATCTAGATGCTTGTAAAGGTTGCTGCTGTTGGGAGGGTGATTTTGGAGCACCACTAGACCAAGATGAGTTAGATATTCTAAAAGAAATATATCCTAAGGTAAAACCTTACTTGACACAAAAGGGGATTGATGCTATTGAGATGCAAGGGACTTCTGTTTATACACCTCAAGAAAAAGAGTTTTCGACTCCTTTGGTAGATAATTCGGCTTGTGCCTATCTCAACTATGACGAAAAAGGCATTGCTAAATGTGGTATAGAAAAGGCTTATGAAGATGGTGTAATCGACTACAAAAAACCGATTTCTTGCCACCTCTACCCTATTCGCACCAAACAAATGCCTAACCCTAGCTTTGAAGCACTCAATTATGATCGTTGGGATATCTGTTCAGATGCTTGCACCTTTGGGAAAGAACTAAAAGTACCTGTCTATAAATTCCTGAAAGATGCGCTAATACGCAAGTATGGAGAGGGTTTTTATGAACAACTGGATGCTACAGCTCAGTACTATACAAAAAAATAACTCCTACTAATTAAAGTAAGAGTTATTGGTAGTTGTAAGAAGTAATTCCTGTTCACAATAGTAATAACGCCTAACGGTTAATTGAATTGTGTTTCTTGCGATAAATATTTGCATTTGCTCTGTTTTGCTTGTGATGAATACTGATGCCCTCACTAGAAGTAACAAATTTATTCAAAACAAAATAGAATCATTCTCTCCTATCTAATCCATCAAACTTCCCCCTTATATAACTACCTATCTTATATAGATAAGTATAAATCATTTTTGACGGAGAAACGTTTCAATGAAAAAATGCGTTCTATGGAGATATGTATATTTCATCATCTAACAACCCATTATTATGCGAATAATATTTTTGTTCATATTTGCTACCTATAACCTAAATGCTCAATTATATAAGGCACCTAATCCAGAATTTGCACCTCCCCCAAAGGTCAAAATGATGTTGAATAAACATTATAACTTAGATAGCTTAGATAAATTTAGCTTAAACTCTATAGATAAATTTTTTTTTAATAAAAAAGGCCTACTCACTAAGTTTGAAGCCTACTCTAAAGAGGGAGTCTTAGAGCTCGAAAAGGAATATAAATTTGATGCTACAGGAAAAGAAATTGGTTGGAGATATACTAATCATAAACAAAATCAAAGCACCGAAGAAAACTATGACTTTGATGCCCCTGACAAAAATGAGAATCAATTTTTCTTTAATAAAAAGGGCTTGCTTAGTAAAAATATTGCTATTGAACAAGAAGAAGAAGATACCACTTGTACAACATATTACTACAATAATGATAATCGTTTAAGCTATATAAGTATTGATCGTCAATACACCTTTTATGGTTGTTCTCAAACAGAAGCCTACGAAAAACAATCTGATTTCAGAACAATTACATTTAATTATAATACAAAAGGACAATTGGAAGAGGTAAAAGATGGTAACCAATCCAGAAAATTCCATTATCACAAAAAAGGTTATAAAACAAAAACAGCTACTTATAACATAATGCCTCTGGCAGAGACAGCTTACACTACACATAAATACACTTTTTGGAAATAATGCGAGTAAAAAGCTCAAAATATAACACCACTATAGAACTAGCTGACCAACCTTTTGCAAGAGGAGGAGAAGCAGAGATATATCAAGTTTTGAGCAAAACCCGCTACCCAAATCATATTGCTAAAATATATCATCCATCTAAGCGTACAGCACAACGAGAATACAAAATTCAATACCTCCTTCGACATGCTCCTAACTTAGGAGATCAAGATATTCCTTGGCCGAAGGATATGCTGTATAACCAACAAGGAGAATTTATAGGTTTTGTGTTGCCTTTGGCTTATGGTCAAAAACTAGAGGTACTTTGTTTGCCCAAACTCCCTAAAACCATACACAACAGCAGAGAATGGCAAGCTTTTGATCGAGCACAACCGACCGCCATCAGTTATCGACTTCAAGTATGTCTCAATCTAGCTAGTCTTGTAGCTAAAATACATGCTATGGGTTGCTATACACTTATCGACCTAAAACCCGACAATGTGTTGGTGCGTCCAGATGCTACAGTTAGTATTATAGATGTAGATTCTTTTGAGATAACAGAGGACAATATCGAGCTTTTTGCTGCTAAAGTAATCACACACGAATATACACCTCCAGAGTTTTATAGAGGTGTCAATCCACAAACTAGTATTGTAGAAAATAGCTGGGACTCCTTTTCTTTGGCTATTATTGTTTATAGAACATTGTTGGGTATACACCCTTATGCAGCTACATCTCAAGCGCCTTTTCATAATCTTAGTACACTAGCCCAGAAAATAGAACATGGACTGTTCGTACATTCGCCAGCCAAGCCTATTACCTTTAGGCATGTACCACAGCCTCATCAATATTTTCAGCAGCTACCAGATATCCTTCAAAATTTATTTATTGATTGTTTTGATGATGGTTATACAGAAGCCAATGATCGCCCTACTGCTCATCAATGGGAAAAAGGGCTGTATCTTGCTCTAAGACAAATACAGCATTTGACGATTCAAGATGAGATTTATGATGAAGAAATCTATAATCCTAAAATGGAGCAAAGGGCTGCTATAGCACAAAAGCAAAAGGACTTAGAAAACCAATCTTCTTTTTCTATTATACAATATTTTCGAGCTTATGTGCATGATCGGAGTTTTATATTTCTAACATTGATTAACCACTTTATATTTGGTTATCTAGTGCTCGATTTCTTATTTTTTAATGGTTTGGTCTTTGGTGCTTTAGGAGACAGGTCTACAGAGCAGGTTATTGGAGCTACTTCTGTACTCTTTTTTATGCCCATGCTTGTACAGCTTATTATTACTGTCTTTTGCATGCCTCTAGCTATAAATGAGTTGGATAAAGAAACAACCAAAACTACGTTATTAAGCATCATAGGATTCTCTTTATTCTTTCCAGTATTAGAAGCTATACTTGGCGTTTTCACAGGGTTTTTAGACTCTCTATTTAGCTTAGATAATCCTGAACAAATGACAGGGATGCTGATGTCTATTACGTTTATGAGTATACTGTACTATCCTTCTGTATGTTGGTATTTACTTAATTTAGTTCTTAGAAATGATGAGCAAGTAGACAAGTATCACCAAAAACTAGAAGAGCGAAATAATGATTGGGTAGTTTAAACAAAAAAAGCTAACAACTTGATTAGTTGCTAGCTTCTATCTATTCTTACTGACAGACTATCGTCGTCTGTTATTGTTGCTTTTATTTTTATTTTTGTTTCTATTCGCAAAAAACTCTTGCTTTCTACGCTGCTTTTCCTTGTTCCATTCCTTCTTTTCCTTTTCAGTCATTGGTTTATCTGTCTGCGGATAAGGATTATCTTCAACCACAGTTATTTTCTTATTGATCAGCTTCTGAATGTCTCTAATGTATGCATTCTCTTCTGGCTCGCACAAAGAAATAGAAATTCCCTCTTTTCCAGCTCTACCTGCTCTACCAATACGATGCACATAAGTTTCTGGCAAGTTTGGGATTTCATAGTTCACTACATATCGAAGCGTATCAATATCAATACCCCTAGCAGCAATATCAGTAGCTACCAAGACTCTAATAGATTTAGCCTTAAACTGCTTCAATGTTTTTTGACGCTGGTTTTGGCTCTTATCACCATGTATAGCTCCAGCATTGATATTTCTACTCTTTAGATTTTTGGCTACTCTATCTGCACCTCTTTTCGTTCTTGCAAACAATAAGACTTGATCCATTTCAGGATCTTTGAGTAGATGTAGCAATAAATCTCTTTTTGTAGTCCTGTTGGTATAATACAAATATTGCTGAATAGTCTCAGCGGTAGATGAAACAGGGCTAACTTCAATTTTCTTAGGATTTCTTAGAATCTTTCTCGAAAGCTCTACAATATTTTTAGGCATTGTTGCCGAAAAGAATAGAGATTGTCTGTTGGTTGGCAACAGTTTCAATAGTTTTTTGATATCATGGATAAATCCCATATCCAACATTCTATCTGCTTCATCCAAGATAAAAACTTCTACAGATTTCAAGCTGATAAATCCCTGCCCAATTAGATCTAACAAGCGCCCTGGAGTAGCTACTAAAATATGAACTCCTCTTCTCAACTTATCTACCTGTGCACCTTGTTTTACTCCACCAAAAATAACAGTATGCCTTAATTTGGTGTATTTGCTATATGCTCTAATATTATCATCGATTTGTATAGCCAATTCCCTAGTAGGTGTTACTATCAAAGACTTAACAACTGGCTTTCCACGTTGATTTTCTTCAGATTGTACAATATGTTGAATAGTAGGAATTGCAAAGGCAGCTGTTTTACCAGTACCTGTTTGTGCACAACCAAGTATATCATTTTTTTTGAGAATAAGCGGAATTGCTTCTTCTTGTATAGGAGTAGGGTTTATATATTTTTTATCTTCTAATGCCTTTAGGATCGGCTCTATTAAGTTTAACTCGTCAAATTTCATTCTGCTATTTTTATGATTAAATGCTCAATAGGAATGAAATTCAAACTACTCAAAAACATATTCTACTAGAAAAGCAAAAAGACTTCATCTCCAAATTGAGGCACAAAAGTACATAAAATGTAGCAAGTAGAAGCAAAATGTGCTCTTAGTCTACTTTTTAGGCTTTATTTATTTTAAGGGGCGTTCCTTTCTCCCTCTTTACTTATTCAGTAAAATGACCTAACTTTGTCATAACGAAGAGAAAAAAAGCATATCATTGTGTCTATTATGGGTAATTGCACAAACGATATGCTTTTTCGTTTTTAAGCGTCTTTTTATGCCCAATTATTAAATCAAAGTTGTTTAAGTACTAGAATTCAAAAATTCTAAGTTTTTTCTATATCTTATATATCTACTTTATATTTTCTATACAAACCATTACTTATGAAACCATTGGTTTATATTTTATTGATAGGTCTTATTGGACTAAACGGCTGTAAAAAATTTGAACGCATAAAAGGCGTTGATATAGAAGACTGGGACCCAGATCTTGCCTTAGCTATTGTAAACACTAGAGCTAGTGTCGATGATGTTTTGAACAATTTTGAAACTGGTGGTTTTATAGATATAGATAGCACAACAGGAGCTATGCGCTTGGTCTATGAAGGCAATCTATTTTCGGTAACAGGCAAAGAGTTGACCAATGTACCTGATTTCACAATTCCGGTAGTAGATTCATTCATCACAGAGCAATTTGATTTCCCTGCAGGAGATGTGATTCAGCAAGCTGATTTCAAAAACGGAACATTGTCTTATAGCCTTAAATCTGTTACAAGTGGCGACATAGAGGTAAAGCTCCAGTTTCCTAGTGCTACCCAAAATGGCCAACCATTAGAGACAACTGTCATGATTAACAGTAACTCAACAGCTACAGGCAGTATCAGTTTAGCCAATAGTTCCTTCGATTTTGCCAACAATAATGATTTTCCAGTTCGCTATATAGCTAAGGAAGTAGCTAATGGGAATAGAGTGTTGTTAGGCACATCTTCCAGCATTACCTTTCAAGATTTAGATTATTCTTATGTGCAAGGATATATTGGAAACTATAATTTCACCTTACCTCTAGACACTATTGTTTTAGATATTTTCAAGAACTGGAAGCGTGGACAAATTTACTTTGATGAGCCTAAAATAGAAATCAAAATCCAAAACTCTTTTGGGATTCCTATTCGTTTAACCGTCGACAAATTTGATGCTTATACTTTCAAAGGTGGAGTTATTCCGCTCAATAGCACTCAGCTGACCAGTGGAATTGATTTTTCTTATCCATCTATCTCTGAGGTTGGAAAAACAAAAGAAACTATTATTACAATAGATAATACTAGCAACCTACCCAATATCATAGGTAATGTTCCAAAGGAGTTCTATTATCAGATGAGTGCCACAGCCAATCCGACCAATACTCCAACTTCGAACACCTTCTTTTTAGATACCAGCAAATTTAATGTAGACATTTTAGTCGAGTTGCCACTTTATGGTTGGGCAAAAGATTTTGTGGTAGAAGATGTATTCTCCTTGGATTTATCACTCTATGAAGAGTTTGACTATGTAGATTTTAAGTTGATCACAGAAAATGGGTTTCCTGCTGAGGCTAAAGTACAACTCTATTTTGAAGATGAGAATGGCAATGTCTTAGATTCGCTTATCCATAAGGACGAACCTGTTCTTTTGGGAGCAGCACCTGTAGATGGAAATGGAAAAGTAACTGAGGAGAAAAAAGAGTCGATCTATTCCCAATTTCCTATAGCACGTTATGCCAATCTACGAGATAATGCTAAGCAGCTTCGCTTGGTAGCTGCATTCGAAACTACTGGAGGTGGCAATCAGTCTGTTCGTGTTTATCCTGACTATGCTTTGGCTGTCAAATTAGGTGCTAGAGGTAGCTTAAATATGGACGAAGTATTAGGAGAATAACCATTTAGACTACTAGATATTATACGTTTAGGAAACATTAGACTCTACAACGTTTTATCTACTAAAAAAATACAACAACTATGCGATATATATATATCACCCTATTTTTTCTGTGCTATATAGGGAAGACGAATGCTCAACAAGAGCAAAGTCTCTATTTTATGGATGGTAATTTTTATAACCACTATACCAATCCAGCAAAACTACCTGAGTACAAGGCCATGTTTAATATCTTGCCAACTCCTTATTTCAATTTTTCGAATACAGGTTTTAGCTTTAATGATCTTTTTGAGGAGCAAGGAGACTCCTTAATGTTGAGTCCTCAAAAACTGCTGAAAAGCCTAAGAAAATACAATTTCCTGCAACTCAATCTAAATATTGACCCCATCTCTTTTGCTTTTCGAATCAAAAAATTTCATTTTAGTTTTAATTATGCAATGAAAACTAGTATATACCTTAACTATCCTCGAAGCTTCTTTGATTTAGCATGGGAAGGTAATGGTCAGTTTTTGGATGAGACAGTAGATATAGCTCCAGATTTTCAAGCAATGTTGTACAATGAATTTGCAATTGGAGCTGGTTACCAAATCAACGACAAATGGTCTGTAGGTGGTCGCCTAAAAATATTAGTGGGCGGTTTTGATGCCTCTACTGACCGAGCTTCTGCTACCCTATACACCAATCCAGAGATTTATCAATTGGAGTTGGCTACAGACTATAGAGTTAATGTTAGTGCATTTGGCATCCCTGAAAACATTAGAGAAGGGAGTAAAGATACTACTCAAAGTAATTCTTTAGATTTTAGCAAATTCCCTAGATTCATGGGACCTAATGTTGGTGCAGCTGTTGATTTGGGTGGCACTTTTCAGCTCAATGATAAATGGAGATTTGCATTAAGTGTTACAGACTTAGGAGCTATACGTTGGAATACCAATGCAACTAATTTTTATAGTAATGGTCAATATGATTATGATGGTCTTGACGTTTCGGCATTGGTAAAAGAAGAAAATGTAGAATTTGATGTAATTGTAGATACTTTAGTAGAACGCTTACAGTTCAACCAAACTCAAAATAGCTATACTACTTGGTTACCTGTCAAGATGTATATGGGAGCCGAATATACTCCTGTCAAATGGTTTACAGCTGGTGCTATGGTTTACAATGAGGTTTATAAAAGGCAAGCTTTCCCTGCTTTTTCTTTGAGTGCACGCTTTCATGCTGGACGTTTCTTTTCGGGAGGATTGGTTTATGGCATCCGAAATCGACGCTTCGACAATCTTGGAGCCAACCTTATGTTTGACCTTGGGGCTCTTCACATTTTTCTGGTTAGTGACAATATCATTCCTATTTTTGCACCTTTCGATGCTAGAAACACCAACATCCGTTTTGGAATACATTTTAATATTGGTAAACTAAAAAAAGACTAGAATCGTTTTAAAATATACTTCTATAGACAGTAGAAGTTCAGCAGATGTCCAATACTAACCTAGTATTGGGCATTTTTTTATGCCCTCAAAAAAGTTTTTTCAATTTTTCTGTATTTTTTTCTGTAACCTTTTTTAGGGATAGTCATTATGTAGGTGTAAGAAGCATAAAAAACACATTATTAAAAAAAAAGGAATCCATCAGTTCTCAACTAAAAAAAGAAACATCATGACTACATATTTCAATTTCTTCCGTACCCTTACTGCTGTTGCAAGTTTATTAGTTTTTAGTACAACTTTAGGTTTAGCACAAAATATGACTGAATCTGGAAATACCGTAAAAAATACACCTCGCGATAACTTTTATGATCGTACCCTTCACAAAGAAAAAAAGGTTTTGACTTATGATCATATCCACGAAAAAGATGTAATGTGGGAAAAAAGAGTTTGGCGCTTAATAGATGTTCGTGAAAAAATGAATCATCTATTTACCAACCCTAAAAAACCATTTATCAATATAATATTAGATGCAGCTGCAGCTGGCGATGCTACACTTTATTCTGTTATGGATGATGAATTCAAAGTTCCTCTAACAAAAAATGAAGTATCTTCATTAATCACTAGTGTAGACACCATCACTACTTGGGACCCAATTACTTTTGAAGAAATTATAACTCCTGTAGAAAATGAGTTAGATCCTACTGATATCAAGAAATATCGTATCAAAGAAGTATACTACTTCGACGAAGAAACTTCTAGCATGGGTGTTCGCATCTTAGGAATTGCTCCAATCGTTGATCGTTATGATGATAGTGGAAGTTTCTTGAACTCTGGTCCTATGTTTTGGGCTTACTACCCAGAATTAAGAGAATCATTAGCTCGTCACGAAGCTGCTAATGCTCACAATGAAGCTGCTCGTATGAGTTGGGAAGATATTTTTGAAGCACGTCTTTTTGCGAGTTACATCACTAAAGAGTCTAATGTTTATGATCGTCGTATCAAAGACTACAAAAACTCTCCTATCGATATCTTATTAGAATCTGATAATATCAAAAACGAAATCTTCCACTTTGAGCATGACTTGTGGAGCTACTAAAATACAACTAACAACAACCCTACTTAAGCAAATACAACAAATCTTGTAATCCTATTCATAGCTGTCCAAGTTCTTCTTGGGCAGTTTTTTTATGCCCCTTCATCAATAATAAGAGTCCATACATTTTTAACTTTATCAAGCTAAAATAGGAGCATAAACTTTGCTAACTAATTGTAATAAAAAAGGCTGTCAAATTAATGGCAGCCTCTTGATTCTATATTGTATATCTCAATTAGATTAAATATTTAGCCTTAGTTAAGTCAAAACTACTAGGCACACAGAAATGATAATCCTTATAATGCCCACTAAATTTCTGAATATTACATAAAGAAGTATACTGATCTGAAGTTCCTTGGTTTCCACCAAGTAAAGTGACTACCCCAGAGTTTTTATCAACATCTACAACAAAAGCGACATGTCCATTGCTAGGTGTTACGGCAATAGCACCATAAACTGGTTTGTCTATTTTTGTTCCATAATCCTTCCATTTTTTTGCAGCTGCACCTTTCTCACCTAGAGTAGCTACACCTACCTGTTGCAAACACCAAGTCACAAAGATTCCGCACCAATCATAGATTTTGTTATTAGCTCTAGATACAGGTCCAGTATCCACCCAATTATAATAGTTAACTTCTTCTGTATATTGCATTATGCGTTTCAAGCCAGCCTCATTTTTGGCTGTAGTATTTATTTCGTTTTTAGCTACAGGTATCCATTTAGGTATAGTTCCTCCTCCATTATGTACAGGAACATCTGTAGTATTATCTTGAGGTGTAGTGTTATCTGTATTAGGAGCTGTACCTTTTTTAGGAATTACAATTTGTTCGCCTGCATTAAAGCCTTCTACAGTTCCCCAACGTTGTAATTTATCTTTATTAGCTGCTTTCAAATCTTCCTCTGTTACAGAAAACTTAGCTGCTAATTTGGGTAAAGACTCTCCTGACTGCACTATATACAATTCTGTTTGTGGGCTATTGTCCACAGGTGTATTTTCTACTTTTTCCTCTTTATCTTCAGGTTTATCATCATCATTTCCTCCCCAAAGCCCCGAGACAAAGTCTAAGCCATCTTTTAGAGCTTCTTTTCCACCTTCGTATAAATCCTTTCCAGTCTCATAAAGCGTTTCTACCCCATCGACTACAGCATCTTTAACCACTTCATAAGTCGATTTTTCGTCAGAAGGTGTGGTATCAGGTGCAGTACCTTTTTTAGGAATTATAATTTGCTCACCTGCATTGAACCCCTGTACAGATCCCCAAGTTTTGATCTTATCTTGATTAGCCGCAATTAGGTCTGCTTCCGAAACAGAAAACTTAGCCGCTAACTTTTCTAGAGACTCCCCAGATTGAACTACATACAAATCTGTTTGGGGGGTTAGCTCTGTTGTTGGTTGTGTGTTATTAGAAGGAGTTGTGTTATTATTATCTTGAGGTCCATTGTCGGTTCCCTCTTCGTTACCTGTATTGGCAACACTGTGTATTTTTATTTTAGGAAAGCTTTTAGCTGACCATGCTTGACTCAAGTACATTTCGCCTACAGATGCTCCAGCTTGAACAATCTTTCCATACTTATGTTTTCCATCTGATGAGGTTCGCATGTCCTCTGGTTTTGTTGGCACTCCAGTAGCAATATGATCAGAAGTGGTAAAATATACTATTTTACCTTTGTTTATCTCTTCCCACGCTTTCTCTAAGGTTCCTATTTTCTCAAAATCTTTCCCTTCATTCTCTTGCATATAGCTATGCAACTTGCTTGCGCTAAAAGCCCAAGGATTTACATCTTTGAATGGAGAATTATCTCCCAATACATCATTGGTCAAATCCATAGCAAACTGATTACACCAAGTAATGCTGCCCATTCCAAACTTATCTGAATATAATTTGACGTGTTCTGCCGCGATTGGCTCACCTTTTACATAAGGTTTACCTGTTTGGGGATTGATCAACTTCTCCTTCTCATTAAAAGGATTGACAATAGGAATAAGATAGGCATGGTTTACTTTATAGTAATCTTTATCAACCATTGTACTACCTACCTCTTGAGCTTTATCTGCAGCATCTACTGTAGCACCAGGTCCTTGCTCTCGTTGTATAGCAGTATCTTTTGCCTGTTTTTGGATTACTGTTTTTGTGTAGGTTCGGATTGCACTAAGCTCTTGAGCTTTGGCATTTTTAACACCACCAAGCTCAGCTTGATTGTCTTTAAATGTTTTTAACCACTGAGAGGTCAATAAATATAGCTTTTTTAAGTTGTCTTGTGAGGTAGCCATTTTTGTTTTATTTTTTTGGGGAATATTTTTTAGACCAATATTAGTATAGACGAATACTGACTCAGTAATATACAGTTTTACAATAAGTTATACAAGCATTTTTTGGCGAAAGGGCTTATTCTTTTAGGGAAGCCTAATATTTCTTGAGTAAACTCATTTTCTGTATTCAAAGATAAAACTTAACCTAAAAAAATAACTCTAGTATAGACACTAAAATGCCGCAGAAGTCTAATGACTCTACGGCATTTAGCCTGACTTTGGGGGATCAGTGTTGTATATCTTATTTGAGGATTTAGTCTCTTTTGTTGTTTACAATAATATAGTATATAGATATCTTTTGCAAGAGCTACCCTATAACTGTATTAGTTTTCCGCCTAACTGTGTAGGTTTTTCTATTAACTGTGCATGCCCTCTTTTATCTTCTACCTATAAAAAGCCTAAGTATTCATTCTATTCTCTTATTATTTCACATAAAACTTACGTCTCAGTTCTTGCCCTTTATCATTAGTCATTCTTAAAATATAAATTCCTGAAGCTATTTTTCCTAAGGCAATTGAATGGTTTTGTACCGATCCACCTGAAGCAAAACTATGCACTCTAACTACTCTACCCAACTGATCTAAAATCATCATAGTCCATTCTCTTTCTTGCTCTGTCTGAAGCCTTATATTTAGTTGTTGATTAGAGACTGGGTTAGGATAAATTTGGAAGAGACTAACTCCATCTAAGTATACAGCTTGGATACTTGA
This sequence comes from Aureispira sp., assembly GCA_024222455.1. Taxonomy (GTDB): domain Bacteria; phylum Bacteroidota; class Bacteroidia; order Chitinophagales; family Saprospiraceae; genus JAAEPD01. The sequence goes on along the minus strand of JAAEPD010000099.1, from coordinate 32,849 downwards.
AAACCCGAACTCTCCTGTCCACTTATCTTGTTGTATTCTATAGTAGTTGGTACCTGTATTAGGGCTTTCATCTAAGAAACTATAGTTATTGGTATTTTCACCATTTGAATATGCAATAAGTTCTCCAATAGCTTCAAAATTAATTCCATTAATAGAACGTTCTACTACAAACGATCTACTGTTCTGGTCATTTTCTATAGTCCAATCCAATGCAATGGTTCTATCCTCATTAGCTTGAGCCTCAAATGCTATAAACTCATTAGGCAATAAGGCTGCATAAGGAATAATAATAAATGCAGAGAATGAAGTCACGGAATATTCAACAGCTACAATATCTGTAGTAGTGCTCAATGGAGCAGATTTGGAAGGATTCCATGTTAGGGCAGTATGTGGGACAACTACGCCTGGCCCAAGACCAACTACACCACTTGCAAATTTGATCACCACAATATCACTTGCAGGGTTCAAAGGAGTTGGGGATGCAGTATGTGCATGCAAGGTATCCAGCTCTTCCTGTGTAAAATATAGACGAACTTGTGCACCTGTATTATTTTCGGGAGTAACAGTCCAGTTGCGTACTAAATAGGGATATCCATTCCAATATTGAGTTGTAGCATCAAAATCTACACTAACCATTACATTTTTGAGTGAATCGTTATCCCCTGCTCCTGTATAATCATTTATAGATAAAATAGGTCGTTCATCTACATCATCTACAAAGGTTCTCCAATTGTCTTGATTATCTAAATAACAGGCTGAATTACGCTGGACTTGTACCAAAGGACTAGGGGTTGGTCTATTCACTTGAATAGTAACAGGATTGGCAATTCGCTCCTCCCCACAACGATAGGTAGTAATATTCAATACATAGGTCACAGAACTATTACTAGAGTTAATTTCCACATTATAACTTAAAGGGGTATTCTGATTTCCATCATTATCATAGATAATAGTATCCTTGATTGTGCCGTTGCCTCCAACACCATCTGACCAAGTCCCACTAATTAAGTAAGGTGCTGTTCCTCTAAGTTTGATAGGAAAAGAGCTATTTCCACTTGTACATAGGTTAATGGTAGTATCTCCACCAGCTGTAGGCAGCATCAATGGGGGTAAATTAAACTCCCAAATACCTGTAGCTGTTCCTCCAATATTATCGCTATTGACTCCTGTTTGGAAAGCCAAAAACTGATGCAATGTATCCCAAACTGTCAAAGCTGGGGCTATTCCTTTAGTTGCTTCGTTGTCTTGTACTTTTAGGAAATCTACACAAAATGCCTTGCCATATTCTTTGTGGAAATAGGATTTTTGTCCACTTGGAAAGGTTTGTATATTAATATAATTGCTTAGACTTCCATTAGAAATGATCTTACCATAAGGCGATTTTAGCGTTTGAGTGGTTCCTCCTGCAAAATTGTAAGAACGACTACCTTCGAAGTATATACTATCACAGGTGTTGTTGCCATGCACATCCATTGTCCCATACATTTTGAGATAATCATAAGTAGCACTTCCGTATAAATAGCATAGCTCTGTAGGATAAATATATACATGATTATATTCTAAACCATCACCCATATAAAACCGACGAGTGCGCAAACCTACTTTATCTTGGTTATCGTGCACAATAACAGTACTTGTTCCTGCATTAAGAGTCATGTTAGCAGGATTTTGAATATCCCATACCCATTCACCAGAATGATCATAGTACCCTTTATCGTGAATCTCAATAGTAGAGTTATCTAAATTCAAGGTACGGGGTTGAGTGCCTGTTGCCACAAAACGATTATCAATATTTATGGTATGACCATTGGTATTGAGAGTACCTGAGACTAAATACAACATTCCATGTCGATTGCTAGAATCACTTTCCAGCTTAAATTCGTCCAAAATATCCCAGCTACCTGTTGCATTTTGAAAATAAAGTCCTCTAGCCTGAATAGCTACATTATCAGATTCAACAACTCCACTACCTACAAAATAAATATTGTTGCTAAAACCCATTTGCATTGCATTGTGCAAATGCATACTTTCATTGATATACCATTTACCAGTATTTCCATAGATATGAATAGCATCTTGGCAGATCAGGGTTTTGCAGAAAGCATTACCACTAACAGTACACCCATTGCTTGTAGGAGAAAAAGACATTGCATCAAAAACAACGGTATCTAAAGGTCCGGGTATACAGCCTCCATCACCTATAGTATTTCCAACTATAGTTGTCCAATGGTTAGCATCTTGCCAACTTCCTTCAAAATCAGTTGGAGCAGAAAGATTGGCTCTCCAATAAAAAACTTGACCTGCTCCAGAAGTGAAATTCCAATTAGAATTATTGCCTGCATCAATACAATTAAAAGCATCTATAGTTGTTCCACTAATATTGTTTAGCCCATTCATATAGACAAAAGCCAAGTCCACACTGTCAGGCTCATTAAAATCAAAATCTACGAGACCATTAGCTTCATGCTGTATAAGGATTTGCTCTTGGCAACTCCCTTTTGCAGTCATTGCATTTTGGATATAAATAGCTTGTGTGTTCACATCTAGTAAGGTATAGCTTTTACCTGATGTTAAGTTAAAATCGCCATTGTAAGGTTGCCCACCAGAAAGAATCTTCTGATCTCCTAATACATCCATATAAGAGGGAATATCAGCATCCTCTAATAAAGTTAGGTTGCCATGTATATAATATTTATTATTACTATCATAGACTCTTAATGGCACATGACTAATAACATTAGGATAATGCCCCCCTCCATTTAGCCAAGAACCTGATGTTCTGATAAGATGGAATGTGGTATTCCCTGTATAAGAAGAATCTACATCAAAACTACCTCTATCTCCAAAAGCATAATTACGATGTGTATAGTAAGGGGCATACAAGTAGACTTGAACACTATCTAGATAGCGTTTCGACAAGATGAGGGAATTAAATACGAGAGCATTATTTTTAGAACGAAGAATACCATCTACATCCATAAAATTAGCACGCATATCACCAATAATTGTATAATCTGTGTTGGGTGTTTGATCTAAAATGACCACATTTATATATTTGCCATTAGCTATAATACTATCCTTTTTTCCATAGAGATACATATTGTGCGTATTGGGATGAGTTCCACCTGAATTAATGGCTTTGTACTTCATATTCTCACTCAACTCTATTGTACCATACAAGTATATACTGGTATAATCTACAGTACTCTTTCCTAACTGTAAATAAGCACTATCTGCTACTGTAGACAACCATCGCATATCGTGGCAATAAACAGCTGCATTAGCATAGACAAATTTGTCAAAATTAGGGAATGAGCCAGCATAAAAAAAGGCATTATCAAACACTGTTGGTATACAATATACAGGCACTCTAAATCCTAAACTATCTCTAAACCAATTGTTAGGATTATGCCAATTTTGGTCATTGTCATTATCCACAAAATACAAGTCTCGCCCAATAGCTCCATTGATAGTACAGTTGACTACATTTCCTTTATCCAAGCTATTGTCTGCTTGATAAGTTCTACCTCCAGTAAGATCAAAAGTAATTCTAGATAAAATTGTATTAGAAAAACTAAGTAAGCCTGAAGTAAGCTTAGTTATATTGGCAAAATAGTCTACCCTTGCTAAATTCCCACAACCTCCAAGTACATCTATACTTCCTACGGTTAAGTTAGAGTTGCCACCACCATAAAGCTGGCCACCTTGTAGATACAGCTCCCTTATTTGAATATTGGTACTTGGAAAATTGGCACTTCCTTCTAAATTGCAATAATTCCAAGTTGAATTATACATATAAAGTGTGGCATGAGGAGAGGATACGCTCAAACTATCATAGGTAAGCCCATTTCCAAAATATAAACGATTGTTGAAAGGAAAGGTCTGGTCTACAATAATATGAGAACCAGTTGCATCAAAATAACAAAAATTGGCAACTGAAGTTGTATCAAAATCTATCCTCCAAGCTTGACGATAGCCATAAACTCGAACAGTAGAATTGCTTATATTTAATCCTCGACAGGCACTTGTACTATCCGATTCGTATAGGCTCCAAAAATGAACAACATCTAGATCATTTGCATTGCTGTTGAAATAACCATTAAATAGTCGAAGAAAACCTCCATGTCTTGTATAGTCATATCCTCCTGTATTGCCACTCCAATTTCGTATTTTAAGATCATCTAGCAATCTAAACTCTGTACTGTCACTACCATTAAAGACTACTCTAAACACATTAAGTTGTGTTTCTTGGAGTTGGATAGTAGCTAGGGTATCTGTAGAGAGAAATCGGATTTTCCCTCTAAACTCAAAACTCATACTATCCTTATGGGCTAAAGTAAGACTGCCATAAATATCAAGGGCATTTTCCATTGTACTGGTACTCTGAAAGGTTACATCTTGGGCAGTTGTAATGTTGTCATCCCAATACATATCATGGCAAGTAGCGGGAGTACTTCCATTGATGTTAATAACAGCAGGTGCAACTGTAAATGCGCCTGCCATAAAGTAGACATTATCTCTTGTAAATGGAGGTCGGCAAGCAGCTGGACCATTAAGGCTATCTAAATGCCAATTGGTTGGATCTTCATAATCTCCTGCTCCATTGACACCTACCCAATAGTAATCTCTCACACAGGTATAACAACAAGAATCACAAGGAGCGGATTGAGGAACAGCAGGGCAAGGAGTTTGAGCTTGAATGCTAGTGTACAACAAGCTAAAAAGTAAAATAGTGTAGATTTTTTTCATCTATAATAAGGAGTTGTTTTAAAAGTTAATTCTTCATTTAAATATAACTTCTAAGTTCCCTATTTACAATAGCTAATCAGTAGGTGAGCAGATTAAATTATTAGCTGTGTAGCTTTAGCTTATAAGTGTGTATATAAAATTATTATAACGTCCCCATTGCTTTTAGAAAATCGTTCTTTCGACGTATAGACACATCAAATACAGACCCATCTAATAGTTCTACTTTTCCTCCACGACCTCGTATGTACCGTTTGACAAAATGCAAATTGATCAAATGTTTGTCGTGGATGCGACAAAAACCCATTGGAATGAGTCCATCTTCATAATTTCGTAAAGCTTTAGATACAGCTATTCGGCTACCATCTTTCAGATGGAATATAGTATATCCGCCATCTGCTTCACAATGTATTACATCCTCAACAGGAGTAAACACAATAGAGTTTTGTGCAGGTAAGGCTAGGGTTTTAAGCTGTTTATCTTGCAATGCATTTTGCAAAATCTGATGTGTATCTTTATGTGTTAGCTCAGTTGTTTCAACTTGTTTTTGGTAACGATCTAGGGCCTCTTGTAAGGCTTCCTCCTCTATAGGTTTTAATAAATAATGAAGAGCAGCAAACTCAAAAGCTTTGATTGCATAATTGTGATATGCTGTGGTAAAGACTACCTGAAAATCTTGATAACTTACTTGCTTGAGTATGTCAAAACCATAACCATCTTTGAGATGAATATCCAAAAAAACTAATCCTGGTTTAGTAGTATTAATGACCTCTATACCTTCCTCCACAGAAGGTGCTGTTCCTACTATTTCTGCATTCGTTTCTAGTTCTTCCAAATATGTTCGAAGGACTTCTATACTCATTCGCTCATCATCGATTATGACTACTCTCATAGGTTTTTCTATAATTTTGGCAGTTTTATTATAATTTGAGTCCCTATTGCTTCCTGCTCGTTATACAAATCTATGATTTTTAGACTTATATTGCTATGGTAAATGGTATTTATCTGTTCAATTCTCTCTATTATATTGTTAAGTCCTGTAGATGTTTTTTTCACTTGTTCTGCCGAATAACCTAGATGTGCAGCAGCCTTTCTTCCTATTCCATTATCTGTTATGGTTATTTCGATGTCATCTAATACTTTTTTTAGGGCAATATGAAGTTCCCCAAGACTTTTCTTGGGGCTTAATCCATGTATTAAGGCGTTTTCTACCAACGGTTGCAGCAACATAGAAGGAATTTGGTATTGATGCAAATCTAGTTTGGGTTCTATAGATATAGTACTACTAATCTGTCCATCATAGCGCAACTCTTCTAAACTCAAATACAGCTCTATAGTTTCTATTTCCTCATTTAAATCAATCAAGGTATATTGTGATTGCTCTAAAATCCTGCGCATTAGTTTCGAAAATTTTGTGATGTACCGACGTGCTCTTTTCTTTTGACTAGTGTTGACAAGGTATAAAATAGAATTCATCACATTAAAAATAAAATGAGGATTCATTTGGCTACGCAATGCTTTGTTTTCCAATTCGCTAATCCTTCTTATCACTCTATTTTTACGATTGTTAGTTCTAACTATAATTGTTGCAATCAATAAGACTGCTCCAATTCCTAATATCCACAACAATATCAAAAAATAGATTGTCTGTGTAAAATGAGGTACTATCCTAAACTGAATCTTGATGGGTTCTGGATTCCAAGGATTATTGATAGTTGCTGCTGTTGCCAAAAAAGTATAATCTCCTGGTGGCAATTTGGGATACTGTACTTTAGGGTTCTTGGTGTATTGCCACTGCTCATCAACCCCTTCTAGTTTGTAACGGTACCCTACTTTGTGGCGAAAAGCTATACCAACAAAATCAATGATTATATTATTCTGATAATAGGCTAAATCGTAAGTTGATTGTAAAGGCTGTTTTTGATTATTGATGGTAACTGCATGCAGATAAATAGGTGGCCTATAATCTTGAGCAGATGTTTGTAGGGTATTGACACGCAATACCCCATCGCTAGATCCTAACCAAAGATACTGTTTATCTATAGCTAAACTTTGTATATCTACATCATCTATAAACTGCTGTATGGCTATTTCTGCATCCTGAAAAACCAATCGATCTAAGCCCTTATTACTGCCGATCCAAAGGGTATCTTTTTGGCCATACAATACATTGATAAAATTACTAGATAGACCATCAGCAATATTAATCGTCTTAAGCGTATCAGCATCTAGAATCCAAATGCCTTTCCCTTGTGTAGCTGCAAGAAGCTGTTGATTGAGGTAAACAACACTAGTTATAGATTTTTGCAATGGAGGATACAAGTCTCCTTTATTCCAAACCTTTTGTCCATCATAGAAAAACAAACCATTGTCAGTAGCAAGCCAAAAAGAATCAGCACTGACTCTATAAATATCGTTGACCCAAGCAGCAAAATCTGGAATTTGCTGCAAACTATCCTCTTTCCAATAATAGGTATACAATCCATTACCTGCACCTAACAAAATTTCTTCCTCATTGCGCTGAGATATAGCTTTCACTAGAGGTTTGTGAGTTTTTTTTTTGTATTTACTATTTAGATTTTGATCTATCTGATAGAAGGATGGAAGTAATATATCTCCATCAGGTAGTTGGAATAAGTCGGGTATACTCCCACCCTTTTCGCCATAATCAAACTTTTGGATTCCCTTATCAGAGGAATAATAATATAAGGTGCCGTCTTTGGTACCTAGCCAAATTAGGGAATCTGTAGGCAAAATGCTTGAAATCGTTTTGGATAGTTCCCAATGTTGAATATTGGTATTTTTGATAATAAAAACACCTTGTCCATTGCTCCCAACCCATAAATTCCCCTCTCTATCTTGGATACAGTGGTTGATGGTATAAGGTTTTAATATTTTTTGTTGGGATTGAGGAAACCAGACTCCATTATTAGTACCAACAACTATGTTGGTGTCATCATAGATAGACGCTAAACGGAACTTATCCTTAGGTAAAGGATCATGATATTCAATAAATTGTTTGTTCTTAATCAAAAAAGAGCCTCCATTATTCATACAAAATAAAGAGGTATCTGGCCGAAGAATACATTTTTTGCAAATTCGAGGCAATGGAGATTCTACAATTGCAGCCTCTATTTTTTTTTCAGTGGGGTAAATCAATCGCCCAGTCCCTAGCTTACCTGAGTTAATAACCCCTAAAGGTTTTGTCCAATATTTTATAAAATTCTTATTCGGTATGTATAAGCTGTTAGGATCTTGAGCTGGATAAAAGGTATCTATTGTGTTCTGATATACCCTAAAAAAATTGTACTCGGCAACAGATCTGCGACGATTACTCAATGTAAACCAAAGTGTATCTCCTTTGTCTACATAAATAGAACTTATCCAATCTTTTTCAATGATTGCTTCGATTTGAGGGTTTAGAGGATGTTGATAAAGGCTATCTTTTTCAAAATAGCTCAAACCTCCTTGAAAAGGAATAAACCAAACACGTCCTTTATAATCCTCATATATCTGTAAAATTTCGTTATCTCGCAGTCCATTTTCAGTTGTAAAATATTCAAAATTGAGCCCATTATATCTAGCTACACCTTTGTCTGTTGCTATCCAAATATATCCTTTTTTGTCTTGGTGCAAATAATAAATAACAGCGCTCAACAGCCCATCCTTGATTGATAGTTGTTGTGCATAGCTCTTGTCTTGTATTGGTAATTGGGCTTCTGTACCTGTAGGATTAAGGCTCCAAAGTAACAATACTACTAAACAATATTTAAGGTTGGCTCTCAAAGTTTGAATAAGACTATTTTTGTTTTTTTTAACATTACAAATATACTAATCTGATTTTTAGGGACGTTATAATAACAACTTTACGAAAAAAATTCATTTCTCTGTCCTTAAACAATCGCTATCCTATAAGATACTTCTACACAAAATTTACCAAGCAACTGTAACCTTTATTATTATAAGACATTATAATAATACAAAACAAAAAAAAGGTAAATCTGATAGCGCTATCCAACAAACTTTCCTGAAAGAAAAAAAATTGTAAATCTGTCTAATACGGCTAGATCAATCTATTGACTTGTATTATTCAAAACACAAAAAGAAATGAATACGACAATCCATATTCTAAAGGGGCTTTCTATAGGTATACTCATGCTAACTATGTCTTCTGTTTATGCACAGGGAGATTATTTCACAGAATCTGGCCAAAAAATGACTCGCCAAACACCTCCTCGTGATGGTATATATGATCGTACTATGCATACAGAAAAGCGCTTGTTGCCTTATGATTTTGTACACGAAAGAGATGTAATGTGGGAAAAACGCATTTGGAGAGAGATTGATGTTCGCCAAAAAATGAACCATATATTTAGATACCCAAAGGCACACTTAATTTCAATTTTGTTAGACGAGGCTAAGACTGGCAATGTGACACTATACAGCCCCTGGAATGACGAGTTTACAGAACCTTTAAATCAAACGGACATCAGCACTTTAGGATGCTCTGTAGATAGTGTATTGATTTATGATCCAATAACTTTTGAAGAAAGATTGGAAATAGTAAAAAGTGAAATGGATCCTGATGATGTTATTCGCTATAGGATAAAAGAGGTTTGGTATTTTGATAGTGAGACTTCTCGACTAAATGTTCGCATATTAGGCATTGCGCCTATTATAAATCGCTACGATGAGGAGGGGAACCTACTACATTCTGCACCAATGTTTTGGGCTTATTACCCAGAGTTGCGCCACAGTTTAGTACACCATGAGGTATTTAATGATCGTAATGATGCTGCTCGTTTTACATGGGATGATATTTTTGAAGCACGTATGTTTGCTAGTCATATCACGAAGGCTTCTAACATACATGACAAACGTTTGCAAGATGATTATACAGGCATTGATATTTTGTTAGAGGCAGACAAAATCAAGCAAGAAATCTTCAATTTCGAACATGACCTGTGGTCTTACTAAAAACCAATTTTATTTAATATATATGGGGAGCACTGCATGCAACAGTCGCTCCCTTTTTTCATTAAAAAAAGCTTGGTTAACTAATTGAACATAAATAAAAAATGCCCCTACACTTAATTTTTTAGTTATAGTTTTTTATCTTTTGGATTAGAATTTGATTTGTATTTTGCGCAGACTATGCTCAAATTGAGCAACATCCCTTTATTTCTAAATTGATTATGCGTTATTGCTTTTTTATAATTTGCTCCTATTTGCTGACCATGCCCAACAGTGTTGCACAATATTTATTGTCACCTGATGAGTTGGCAGAAACACGCACCTACAAATCACTAGAGGAAGCATTAGAGAACAAAGATTTTGTCTATATTCTGGACCTAAGATCACAAAAATTAACAGAACTTGATAAAAATATTGGAAAACTAACTAAGCTCCAAGTTCTTTATCTTGATAGAAATGAGCTTGGAGATCTGCCCGAAAGTATTGGAAAGTTAGAAAACCTACAAGTTGTCAAGCTCAACAATAACCAGCTAAATGCATTGCCAAAAAGTTTTAGCAAACTCAGAAATATAGAACAGCTACAACTTCGGTACAACAACCTAACAAACATCCCTGAAGATTTTAATAACCTTGCAAATTTGATTAGCCTTGATTTGCGAGACAATCAGTTGTCTGTACTTCCTGAGAGTTTTTCGGAATTAGGCAATTTAGAAAAACTAGAGTTAGCTTATAATGAATTAGGGGCACTTCCTAACACATTAGGCAACTTAAATAGTTTGCAAAAACTAAATATTAGTGGCAACCCTATTGGGGAGCTTCCCAGCAATTTTGACCAACTCCAACAACTCCAATACTTGGATGTTAGTTATAGTAATATAAATGCAAGAGATATTACATCGACCTTAGTCAACCTTAACAATCTTTCTCACCTAAATATGAGTGGATTATCTCTACAGCAATTGCCTGATGCATTTGGTCAATTAGAGCAACTTCGCAAGTTGGTCCTTCAAAAAACATTGATGGATGAGTTGCCTATAGTTATCACTACACTCAATCGTTTGGAGCAATTGGATTTGAATGAAACAAGTATACAAAACTTACCTGATGAGATTGGAAACATGTCAGCTTTGGAAGAACTTAGTGTCAAATCTGGGCAACTAAAACTGTTGCCTAATGGAATCGGTCGACTCAAAAAATTAAAACTTCTTCGACTAGAATATAATCAGATTACTGTCCTTCCTGTAGAAATAGGTGACTTGCCAAATTTGCAAACGATTTACCTGAAAAATAATCAGCTAACCACACTTCCTGAATCAATAGGAAACCTGCAAAAACTTCGCATAGCAGAGCTACAAAACAATCAAATTGCTCAACTCCCCAAAACAATTGTAAATTTGGAACGACTCACAGGTTTATACCTTATGTCTAACCCCTTATCTACAGAACATTTAGAAGAATTAAGGCAATGGCTCCCCGAATCTGACATTCAATTTTGACATCGTTATTATTTTTCGATATATTTGTTCTCTGCGATTTCTAAGAATCCAGATTATCAACATTCACTATACAAATATATCGACACATGGCTAAGCCTACAAGTTGGGAGCTATTGATGGAAAAGGTTCCACCACCACTTCGCAATAAATTTATTGTCACTACCGCATTTTTTGTTGTGTGGATGTTCTTTTTTGATAAAAACAGTATCATTTCTCAGTACAAGCTGCAAAATACATTGCAAGAACTCAAAAACAAAAAAACTTATTTTGAGTCTGAAATTGCCAAGGCCGAAAAGGACCATAAAGAACTGTTTACCAACGATGAAACACTTGAAAAGTTTGCTCGTGAACACTACTATATGAAAAAATCGAATGAAGATGTTTTTGTGTTTGTAGCAGAAGACTAACTTTATATTTTGTAAGCTTTGCAGGAATTGTTAAATTTGAGTCTCATTTTATATCCATTATAAAACTTCCAAAACAAAAATAGATGTCAGTATTAGTCAATAAGGATTCAAAAATAATTGTACAAGGATTCACTGGTAAGGAAGGTTCCTTTCATGCTAGTCAGATGATTGAGTATGGTTCAAATGTAGTAGGTGGTGTTACTCCAGGAAAAGGAGGACAAACACACTTAGATCGTCCAGTATTCAACTCTGTACAACAAGCTGTTCAAGCTACAGGAGCTAATGTAACCATCATTTTTGTTCCTCCTCGTTTTGCTGCGGATGCAGTAATGGAAGCTGCTGATGCTGGAATTGGAGTTATCGTTTGTATCACAGAAGGTATTCCTGTACAAGATATGGTAAAAGTAAAAGCTTATATCGAAGATAAAGATTGTACATTGATTGGGCCTAACTGTCCTGGTATCATTTCTGCTGATGAAGCAAAAGTAGGTATCATGCCTGGTTTCGTATTCAAAAAAGGTAAAATCGGTATTGTTTCTAAATCAGGTACATTAACTTATGAAGCATCTGACCAAATTGTAAAAGCTGGTTTGGGTGTATCTACAGCTATCGGAATTGGTGGAGATCCTATCATTGGTACTACTACAGCTGATGCTGTTAAGTTGTTGATGGATGATCCTGACACAGAAGGTATTGTTATGATTGGTGAGATTGGAGGTAACTTAGAAGCTATTGCTTCTCGTTGGATCAAGGAACATGGTACAAAGCCTGTAGTAGGATTTATAGCTGGTGAAACAGCTCCTAAAGGTCGTACAATGGGTCATGCAGGTGCTATTGTAGGTGGAGCAGATGATACTGCACAAGCTAAAAAGCGCATTATGGCTGAGTGTGGTATTCATGTAGTAGAATCTCCTGCTGAAATTGGTATCACAATGATCAAAGCTTTAGAAACTATCAAAGCTTAAGAACTTAAGTTTTTAGAAATTATATACAATAGTGAAGTACTTCTAAAGTGCTTCACTATTTTTTATACCTAGCACTAAATAAAATCTCTTCATAGATTATAATTCTTCTTACTATTTTTCCTTACTAAGGGAACAAAAAAAGTGTCTGCTCTTTGTTAAGGGCAGACACTTTAATATTGGCACAATGTAATACTAAATTAGTATTTCATTTCTATAAGCTGATTATTGTTTAACAGCAGCTTTAACAGCTTTTTCATCTTCTTTGTTCAAAGCAACAGCAGCAGCTTTTGCAGTAGAACTAGGTGCAGCAGTCATTTTTACAGCAGCAGCCTTTGACTTACAACAAGTTTTACCATTTGCAGCTTTTGAACAAGATTTTTTAGTTGTTGTGTTAGAAACACTTGTTGCCTTTACAGCAGCTGTTTTTGACTTACAACAAGCCTTAGTAGCTGTAGCTCCAGTACATGGCTTGCTACAAGATTTTTTAGTTGTTTCGTTAGAAACAGTTGTTGCTTTTGCAGCAGCAGTTTTCGAGCAAGCTGTTTTTGACTTAGAACAAGTCTTAGTAGCAGTTGCTTCAGCTTTCGCTTTTGCAGCATGAGGACATTGAGCATAAGTAGCTGTAGCTCCAGCAAAAGTGAACATAAGTACTAACAAAAATAATTTTTTCATAATTCTTCGTTTTTTAGACTATCAAATAAGGAAATTTCGAATTTTTAAGAAAACGTTCTCTACTTATATAACAAAAGTAAAGTAGCTTTCTATCCACAAGATACAAATAAATAATAAGCGTGCCAATTCCCTTAAGAAACGTTAACACATAAATTTTGTTGATAACTTTTAAGGTTTTTAATCAAAACAAGTACTCAAGACTATTTAGGAGGTTTATAAAACCTTTTGAGTTTTGTTGCATTTTGTTCATTTAGCATACTCTCTAGAGCTGATTTGTCAAGTTCTCGCTCAGGTTTTCCTGCCATACCACTCTTCAAACCATTTTTAGTCTCTTTCACATAAGACTTTAACATTTGCATCCCTAACCAAGTCCCACTATTGCCTGGCAAATTTACATCTGGATTGAAAGGTCCTTGTGTTATATACTTACGAAATTCACCTAAATCATCAGATAAAAACAGTTGTTCGTTTAGTAGATGCTCATACAAACTCTGCTCACTTTCTTCTAAATGGGCTATTTGATAAGCCGAGAAACTGAACTTGATACTATCTGGAGTATTGGGCAAAAAGAGATCAACCAAATAGAATTTTTTTCCCTCCAACAGCATATAGTCCAACAAACGTTCTTTTTCTCGTTTGCAACGATCATCTACTATTCTCGAAGCTAAAACATAAGCAGCCTTAGCTACCAAATGTTCTTTAGTTAGAGTACGACGAATATACTGAAACCTCAAATTTTCGACGCTCATATAAGGTTTATGATCTGCCCCTAAGAAAAAATCTAACCCAATTGCGATATAGTCATCCAAAGAAAATACTCCAAAAGCATATAAAGAAAAGAAAGTATAGACCTTTTTGATCTGGATAGAATCGTCTTCAAAATAGTATTGATGAAAACTCAGCATTTTTTCTAAATCTTGTTCTACCTCCTTCAAGTCAGGGTAAGCCAACTGCACACTATCATACAAGTCTGCAACATATTCAATCCCTCTAAAACCTCTAACACTTTGCTCTACAGGAATGTTAAACCCTTGCCCCACAATCTGTGTTAGATATAAATTAGCAAATTCTCCATATTTTTCTTTCAAATTTTTTATACCTTCATTTATCTTAGAGGTATCAATCGCCATAAATTCTTGTTCAATCCGAACAATATCTATATTTGCATTGATTTCAGATACATCGGGTATATATTTTTTTTTGCCTGAACAAGAGTATAAACCTATTGTTACAAATAAAACAAATAATCCTAGACCAATTTTTTTATATATCATGTGACTAATTCTATTTTTGAGAGTCAAAGTTATTTTCGATTTGATTGTGTAGCTTTGCCAAAAATACTATCAAAATACTATTTTCAAAAACTTTTAAATACAAGCTTATGCTAAAGAAAATTGCACTATTAACGATACTAATAGGATATATAGTATCTGCTCAAGCACAAGGTTTCAAGTTTGGTGTTCATGTTTCCCCTATTATTTCCTTTTTAGATAGCGACAAACCTTATGTCGGAAACACTGCTGTTGCTGGAGCCGTCGCACTAGGAGTAGAAGTAGAACGCTATTTTTCGGATGGAGAAAACTATGCATTAACATTTGGTGTTGATTTTTCTCTTGGAAAGGGTGGTACATTATTATACGAATATGGTGGTAAATTTTTAGGAAGCACTGATCTGTATGAAAATCCTTTTGCGAATAATACAACAGGAGAAGAACCATCTTCTGGAACAGATTTACATATCTCTGCTTTTACACCAATCAAATATAGTGTAACTTATATTGAACTTCCTATAGGTCTAAAATTAAGAACCAATGAATTAGGAGGATCTTATATGCGTGCTTTTTTCCACCTTCCTTTAATCAAAATTATGGTTCCTGTTATTGCTCAAGCTCGGATATACACCCCCGATACAAAAGCAGATGGTTATGTAAAAGATTTAAATCCAGTAGCCTATTCAATTCCTGAAGAAACTAAATCTAGTTTAGAGAAAAACGTTTATGGAGAAATTCTCCCTATTCAAATAGCTATTGGGGCAGGTGCTGGAGTTGAATACACACCTAACGCAGAAGGTGGATTACGTCTTTTTGCTGGTATCTATTATGATTATGGTCTACTAGATGTAGTGAGCCGCAAAAAAATAAATTATGAAGAAGCTTGGACTGACCCTAATACTGCTGGAGATATAGATCAAGAGATAAATCCTCGTAATGCTTTACACAATATATCTTTACGTATAGGTGTTACCTTCTAATCTTTAGAAGAATAAAAAAACATGAAGAGACTGTCTAAAAAAGATAGTCTCTTTTTTTATGTCCTTAATGGAACTAAATCAAAAAATAATCGTTTCTACTATAAAACAACCTACTTAGTTTGTTTTTTAAACTAAGTTAACTATATTTGAAAACTCATCTCCGTTCGATTAAAAAAACATTATAACATATAACCTTATGAAAATTTCAATTGCTCAGTTAAATTATCACATTGGTAACTTTGAAGGCAATCTTCAAAAAATGTTAGAGGCTACTGAAACAGCAAAAGCTCAAGGTGCCGATATTGTTGTTTTTGGCGAATTGGCTGTAACAGGCTATCCACCTCGTGATTTTTTAGAGTTTGATGATTTTATTGCCCAAAGCGAGCAGGTAGTCCAAGAACTGGCCAAAGCTGCTCAAGGTATTGCCATAGTAGTTGGTAGCCCCAGTCGCAACCCAGTAATAGAAGGTAAAGATCTCTACAATACAGCATATTTTTTAGCAGATGGTGAGATCTTACACATGAGCCACAAAGCCCTACTTCCCACTTATGATATATTCGATGAGTATCGTTATTTTGAACCAGCTTCTGAGTTTAAAGTCGTAGAATATAAAGGTAAGAAAATTGCCTTGACCGTTTGTGAAGATATTTGGAATGTAGGCAATGAAAACCCACTATACAAAGTTTGCCCATTAGATGAGCTCCAAACTCAATCTCCTGATTTTGTACTCAATCTTTCGGCCTCTCCATTTAGCTATGATCATGCAGCAGAACGTATCCATGTACTCAAAGCAAATATTGATCGCTATGGAATTCCTATATTCTATGTCAATCATGTAGGTGCACAGACTGAGATTATTTTTGATGGAGGTTCTATTGTCATGTCGCCTGATGGTAATGTATATGATGAACTCCCCTATTTTGAAGAGGAGATTCGTAGTTATGATCTTGATAAAGTAGCTTCTGGAGGACAGCATAAAGTACAGCCCAAAGATAAAATGACTTTAATCCATGATGCTTTAGTCACAGGTATCAAAAATTATTTTGGAAAACTAGGCTTAAAACGAGCTATCTTAGGACTTTCGGGAGGTATAGACTCTGCTGTTGTAGCGGTATTGGCACAACGAGCATTGGGTGCAGAAAATGTGCGTATGCTACTCATGCCCTCTCAATTTTCTTCAGATCACTCTATCAATGACGCTCGCAAACTTGCTGAGAACTTAAACACCCAATACGATATCGTTTTCATAGAAGAGATTTACAAATCTTATGAAGCCGTACTAAAACCACATTTTGCAGGAACTACATTTGATGTAACCGAAGAAAACATCCAAGCTCGTATACGAGGAATGCTCTTAATGGCACTTTCCAATAAGTTTGGGAATATTGTACTCAACACATCCAACAAGAGTGAAGCAGCTGTAGGTTATGGCACACTTTATGGTGATATGGCTGGTGGCCTATCTGTTATAGCAGATATGTACAAAATGGAGGTTTATGCACTTGCTCGCTTCATGAATAAGGATGGGGAAGTTATTCCTGAACACATTATCACCAAACCACCATCAGCAGAGTTGCGTCCTGACCAAGTAGACTCAGATAGTTTGCCTGATTATGAAATTTTGGACGAAGTATTGTTCCAATACATAGAAAAACGCAAAGGTCCCAAGGAATTGGTAAAAATAGGTTTTGAAGAAAAATTAGTACGCAGAATACTCAGAATGGTGAATATGAATGAGTTCAAACGTGCTCAAGTAGCACCAGTATTACGTGTCTCTTCCAAAGCCTTTGGGATGGGACGCCGTATGCCAATTGTAGGTAAATATTTAGGTTAACATAAAGATGCTTCTTATATAATTTTAATGGGTTATTTCTTCGGAGATAGCCCATTTTTAGTTCTAGCACTTCACTCCTCTTCAGGCTCCTCTGCTTTTTTGAATAATAGATTGGGTAAATGAACAATCCAGAAAAATATCATCTTAAACATTAGGTAAGAAAACCAATTTAGTAATCGCCTCCGAACAGAAGAATCTCTAGTCAGTTTTATCAACTTTGATTGAGCCATAATATGCTCTAGTTCTGTAGATAACTCCTGAGCAAATTGATCTGAACACACCTCCACATTCATCTCTATACTCCCATAAGCACTCAAATCATTAATATTATAGGAACCAATTTGAGCTATTTTTTGATCAAATAAGGCCACCTTGCCATGCAGTATAGTTTCCTCCCATTCATAAAACTGAATACCATATTTCAATAACCAATCATAAAAATAAGCTGTAGCATATCGTATAAAAGGTACATCAGACTGTCCAGAAGTAATTATTTTGATCTGTACACCTCTTTTATAAGCTTTTTGCAGAGCTTTCCTAAATTTTCGATTGGGCAAAAAATAACCTGAAAGCAAAATAATTTCCTCTTGAGCACTTTTAATCATCCTCAGATAAGCTCTATTGATGGCACGCCTACCTTTGAGCCAATCATTTTCCAACAAACCAACCTTGCCAACAGTATTTTTGATTTTTCTTAATTGAATAGGATTCTTTGACAGTCGTTTCTTCATGAACCGTCCATGACAAATAGTTGCTAAATCTATGCAAGCAGGTCCATCAAACTCTACAGCATAATCCAACCAAGCATCCTTCTCATCTGTTCCTCTATAATCATCTGAAATATTAACCCCTCCTATCAATCCAACTAGCTTATCAACTACAAAAATCTTGTGATGCAATCTACGCCCCAAAAACCAAATACTCTTCCAATTCCATTTCCCAAAAAACTTTAATTGCACTCCAGCAGCTATCAACTTTTGAGTTGTTGTTTGCCCCAAATTTAAAGAACCAAAATAATCCAATAACATATAAATCTTTACCCCTCGTTTTGCAGCTTTGAGCAGAGCATTAATAATTAATTGGCCAGCAATATCGCTTTCAAAAATATAGGTTTGGAGATGAATCTCTTTTTGAGCTGTGTCTATCAAGCTCACCACTCGATCAAAATACTCCTGCCCTCCATGCACTAATGCGATAGAAGAAGTATTGAAATACTGTTGTTTTCGCCTTATTCTGAAACCTCTCAAAGCCATAACGAATTATTAGAATCTACTTCAAATCAATATTTATCTATATTAGTCATTATATATTTTTTTTTTGAGTAAAATACAGATGCTTCTCCTTTTTTTATAAATCCATATCTCTTTGAAGATAACTCATTTCTTAATGCTCATTCACAAATAAGACAAAACATTGACTATACAATCCTATTTATTTTCTACATTAAATTGAACATTTCTCTATTTTTTGTTTGGCGCTATAAACCAAGTCCCTTACTTTATTTGGACATTTTTCGTATTTTTGAATAAATCAATACACACAAATGGCATTAATAAAAACAATAAGGGGTGCTAAACCTAAATTTGGAGACAACTGTTTCCTTGCAGAAAATTCAACTATCTTAGGTGATGTTGAGATGGGTGACGACTGTAGTGTATGGTATCAAGCTATAGTAAGAGGTGATGTTAATTCTATTCGAATAGGGAATAGTGTCAACATACAAGATGCCGCTATTATACATTGTACCTATGAGCGAGCAGCTACTACTATTGGCAACAATGTTTCTATTGGACATCGAGCAATTGTACATGGTTGCACCATACACGATAATGTTTTGATAGGAATGGGCGCAATGGTAATGGATCATGCAGTAGTGAATAGTAATTGTCTAGTTGCAGCAGGCGCTGTAGTATTAGAAAACTCAGTATTAGAAAGCAATTGTATCTATGCAGGTATACCTGCAAAAAAAGTAAAGGAACTTAGCCCAGAACAATTTGCAGACAGTGTAGAACGTATAGCCAAAGCATACACTATGTATGCAAGTTGGCATCAATAGATAAAATAAAAGCATTAAAAATAGTTTAAATCAGTAGATAAACAGATTATCATGAATCGTATATTATTCGTTTTTTTAGCTATAGGAATTATAGTAGGTGCTTGTCGCAAAGAAAATACAAGTCCTGCCAAAATTGAGCTATCTAGCAAAAATCTCTCTGCACAAAAAGATGCTGGAATAACTCAAACCTTTAGTATAGATGTTAGCAATACAGGCAAGAGTTTGGGCTCTGTAGTTTGGGAACAAGATTTTGAATCTGCTCTACCTGCAGGTTGGATAGTTAACACTACAGTAGGAACAGACAATAAAGGATCTGCTGCTACAGGAAACTTTGAGCTTGCTGCAAGTGCCAAAACACCTTTTGCAATTTCTATTAACCCTAATGGTGTGACAGGTACTGTACGTTTAAGCGTTCATTTCTCCTTGCAAGATGATCCAACAGCTGTACAAACAGCTACGTTTGAACTCCAAGCAATCAATACCCCTAAAGGTGTAGTTATTACACTATCAGGCACTAATTTCACAGGATCAGGAAGTCACAATGCAGCTAAAGAATATACCGTATCTATTCAACATGATGCCTCAGTAGATGCTAATATAGCATGGAGACGTGTAAACGATACTATCCCTACAGGATGGATTACAAATGTTACTGCTGCTAATAATAGTGCAACATCTGATGCTACAGGTGCAATGACTATAGGCTCAGGTAGCAGTTCTCTGTTCAAAGTAAATTTGAACCCTAATGGAAATGAAGGTAGAGCTACAACTACTATATTGTACTATGTAACTACAGATAGTGCTGCAACCGTAAAAGAAGCAACATTTGAGTATACTGCTGTCAATAGTACACAGCCAACAATTACGTTATCCAATAGCAGTTTTACTGACTCAGGTGACAGTACTACAGCCAAAGAGTTTAGCTTAAATGTAAACTATGATGGTCCTAGTGCTGCAACTATCCATTGGAGAAGAGTTTCAGAAAACATTCCTTCTGGATGGGCAACTAACATAACAACAGGCACAACAAGTCAAGGAAATAACACTACAGGTTCCTTTACACTTAGTCCTGCTAGTGCATCTGCATTCAAATTTAATATGGATCCGCAAAGCATAGCAGGTACAGGAAATTCTACTGTACTCTTTTATGTAGAAGGAGATAGTGCAGCAACTGTAAAAGAAGCATCTTTTGAGTATACAGCTACAGGAAATACAGTAGTAGCTCCTACTGTTCTATACTCTCTTGCAGATACCGCACAAACAGGATCAGGAACAAGCTCAACTCTTGAAGGTAAAGTTTATATAGACGTAACCAATGAAACGAGTAGTTCTCTTCCTTTAAAATGGAAACGAGTAAATGAAACCAAAAGCACTGGTTGGGATATATATATATGCTTTGGGCAATGTTTTGGACCTGCTATGATGAGTAATGTACATCCTATGAATGCAAATGCTACAGATCCTTTTGAGGTACATTTTGCTCCTAATGGGGCCTTTGGTTCTGGTCATACAGAGATTCTGATTTGGTCGCCTACTGATAGTGTAGGTACTGTACGCAGAATGCATTTTGACTACTCTGCCTCTAAATAAATTTAAACCATAAACAACAAAACACTTGTTGTTCCATAAGCTTTCTCACAAATTTTTACTATTTTTTGTGGGAAAGTTTTTTTTATATTTAGAATAACTTTCTTCAAACCCACCAATATATGTTAAGATTAGGAGCTAAAGGTATTGAGGTTAAGCGCCTGCAATACAAACTTAGAAAAGTGCTTCGTAGAAGTATTACAATAGATGGCGATTTTGGACCTAGTACAGATCGTCATGTCAAGGATTTTCAGAAGATGGTAAATCTTAGAGCAGATGGTGTAGCAGGGCCTCAAACTATGGCTAAGTTAGATCAGATGTACAATATCATGTACAAGAAAAACTCTGGTCTACTCAACTTTGGCAAACGCAGGTTTGTAGTATTTGTCGATGCTGGACATGGTGCTATCAACGATGCTGGACAATACGTCACTCCGGGCAAGCGAGCCTACCATCGAGGCAAAGGACTTCATGAGCGAGGACATTACTATGAAGGTTATGAAAACCGTATCATTTCAGAGGCATTTATAGAAGCTTGTACCGAAAAAGGTATCATGTGCGTGCGCACTTATCACCCATACAAGGACACGCCCCTTTCTGAGCGTACAGAAATAGTACGAAGTTGGTTAAAACGTGGATACTATGGTTACTTACATTCCTTCCACTCCAATGCTATTTCGTCTAGCAATTCCAAAGAAAAACTTGAAAGTACTAGAGGTTTTATTGTGTTTAATACTAGAGGTGACAACTTCTCTGATAAGATTTCTACACAACACTTCAAGCATGTTACATCAGAGTTTAAAAACGAATGGATTTATCGTAAACAAACTAGAGATGGGGATGTAGATTTTGAAGCAAATTTCCAAATCTTAAGAGAAACAGACTTACATGAATTTCCGCTTTTTGGAGCAATCTTAGATGAATGGGGATTCCATACTTCTAGCAAAGATGCAGTGTTCATATCTAAACAAAAAAATAGAGCCCGTCGTGTAGAATGCTGTGTACAAACTGCACAATGGGTTAAAAATTACATAAAAGGGAAACTAAGTGTTTAATAACATCAGCCACTAATAATACTAAAATGGTTAGAGAAACGTTTTCTCTAACCATTTTTACTTTATATAACGACTACTCAGGTTAACCTAATAACAC
Source organism: Aureispira sp. (assembly GCA_024222455.1). Lineage (GTDB taxonomy): Bacteria > Bacteroidota > Bacteroidia > Chitinophagales > Saprospiraceae > JAAEPD01. The sequence continues at coordinate 10,709 of JAAEPD010000099.1, read as the reverse complement.
GTTCATTCCCAAAAACGACATGTTCGTCAACCCAAATGACATGTTCGCCAATTCCTATTGCGAATCTAATTTAGCTGCTCTATATTTAGCTATAGAAATTAGATACCAAATCTACCAAAAACAATAATAATGGAAAAGGCTTTACATATATTAAAAACAATACTATTAATAACTACTTCTAGTTTTCTCCACTTTACTTTGGTAGGTCAAATTCCTTCCCAGGATCTATCCAAACTTAATTATACCGAAATTGATAGTTTAGCTAAGCTCTATACTACAAATAAAGAGTTCGGAAAAGTGGCTGTTCTTTTTGAAGCTGCTAGAATCAATGCCAAACAAAACAAGCAGGATTCTATTTATGCTGCATATACTACCTATTTAGGTAGATTCTATTTGGGTAGAGCAGAATATAAACAAGCCTTAACTTTATATACAGAATCCAAAAATATTCGAGAAGCTTTGTTTGGGAATGATCATCCTCAATATGCCAACTCTTTGAATAACCTTGCTTCTTTGCATATCAAAATGGGGAATCCAGAGTTGGCTCTACCATTTGCATTAGAAACATTAGATATAGATGAAAAAACCTTGGGCACCAATCATCCCTATTTTGCTTCTTCCTCAAACAGCCTTGCTAAAATATATAATCAACTAGGACAATTTGAACTAGCTCTCTCTCTATGTCTCCGTGCAAAAAAAATTTATACTAAAATAAAAGATGAAGTAGGTCAAAAAGAAAAGCCTAAAATACTATCCTCTTTGGCTAGCTCTTTAAATAACATAGCTTTTACATATGTAAATATGGGAAATTTTGAATTAGCACTTCCTTTATATCTTCAAGCTGAAGATGTTTATAAAAGTGTATTTGGAGCAAATCACCCAGCATATGGAATGGCCTTAAATAACCTTGCTGGAGTCCACTTAAGAATGAAGAACTATGCCTTGGCCAAACCTCTTTTTATTCAAGCCAAAAATCTAGCACAAGAGTATTATGGGAATAATCACCCTAAATATTCTCTAGCCTTAAATAACCTTGCTGGGTTTTATATAGAGGAGAAGAAATACAATACTGCCCTACCTTTATTGGAAGAAGCTATTATCATCCAAGAAAAAGTCCTTGGCAACCAAAACCCTAGATTTGCTAAGTTTTTAGGCAACCTTGCTGATGTACACATGAATCTGGGTAATAACACCTTAGCTGAACCACTTTTTATCAGAGCTAAAAATATTATAGAACTACAATTGGGCTCTAAATCCCCCACATTTTCTATAAATTTAAATAGATTGATCAAACTTTATATAAAAACAGGTAACTACAGTTCAGCTAGCAAGTATATACAAAAAATGTTAAGTATTAATACAGGTTTAAACATCAGCCTCAACATTAATAAACCGTGGGCAGATAGTTTACTAAATGCGAGTTACCTCTCTAATAACAATATAGAACATACTATTTCTGCTCTTGAGAATGCTTATGACTTGTTAGAAGAAGAAAAAAAGGAGGGACAGTCCTACAAGAATAAACAACTCATTATTTCTAATTTGGCAACAGCTTTATTGGCCAAGCTTCAAAACAAACACTCTCATGATGGAGCAAAGCTCCGTATGCTCTCTCAAAGTACCGATTGGTTGCAAAAAAGCTTAGAATTATTGGATACCCAAAATGATGCAGCTTATGCTTTTCAATTAGCAGAACAAAATAAATCTGTATTACTATTGAACGCCACCCGATCTGAGCAAGCTTATCAGTTGGGCAACTTACCAGACTCTCTAATATTAAAAGATAAAAGAAACATAAAAAGACGAGAAGCTTTAGAAGCCAAGCTCTATGAAAAGCGTCCCAAAAGGGAAAAAGATAGTTTAAGAACAGCCCTTAATCAAGTTAACTTAGACATTGAAAATTTTGTAGCTCTACTAAGAAAAGACTATCCTAAATACATAAAACTTAAGGGACAACAAGTTAATAATGACCCCAAGGAAATCCAAAAACTCTTAGACAATCAAACTGCTCTATTGGAGTATGTTATTAGTGATTCTACTCTTTATATTTTTTATATAGACCATCAAAACCTAAGATTGTACAAACAGCCCTTACAAAAAAAAGTATTGGCAAAGAAAATCAAACAATTTCATAGCTGCTTAAGTAATTATTCTATGATTGTGGAGCATGAAGAGGATGCCTATCAAAAATATAGAACACTAGCCCATTGGTTTTATCAAAATCTAGTAGCGCCAGGACTGAAAGAAGCTCAAAATATTAATAATCTTGTTATTGTTTCGGATGGAGATTTAGGCCATTTGCCTTTTGAAACATTCTTAATGGAAGATGCTCCACAAACATATGCAGGCTATAGCAATCTAGATTATTTAATCAACAGTTATAATGTCAGTTATAATTATTCAGCTACACTTTGGAAAGAAAATGAGGAAAGTCCAACACCTAGTAATAATGGCAAAATATTAGGTATGGCTGCCAACTATGAAACAAAAATTGATACCAACCTAAAAACCCTTCGTTTACCCACTGACGAATGGCTTAGATCAACATTAGCTCCCTTACCTGCTGCTCGAAAAGAAGTGGAAGTCTTGGCAAATAAATTTCAAGGATTTTTCGCTTTTGATAGTCTTGCTAGTGAACGAACAATCAAAGAGAAAGCACCTGAATATGCTATTATTCATCTAGCAACACATGGTTTACTCAACCACAAAAGACCTGTGCTGTCCTCTATTGCTTTCACGGAAAATGGAGACAGTATAGAAAATAACTTTTTGCAAGCTTACGAAATTTCTAAGATGAAGCTCAATGCTGACCTTGTTGTATTGTCTGCTTGTGAAACAGGTTATGGTAAGTTTGAGAAAGGTAATGGCATTGCCTCTTTAGCCCGTGCATTTATGTATGCAGGCTCTCCTGCATTGGTGGTTTCTCTTTGGCAAGTCAATGACCAAGTGACTTCTAGCATCATGCAAAACCTTTATGACAACCTAGCCAATGGCATGAAAAAAGATAAGGCATTGAGCACTGCTAAACTTGACTACATCAAAGGAGCTAAAGGTATTGCTGCACATCCTGCATTTTGGTCTCCTTTTGTACAAATTGGAAAAACATCTGCTGTTAATATTTCTCGTAAGGGAGATACTCCAATCTGGGCTATTGGCTTAGGAGTTGGATTGTTGGTTTTCTTTGGTGGTATTGGTTTTGCTTGGGCTAAAAGAAGAAGAAAATTGGAGCTAGCTTAAACTAAAAAGCAGCCTACTTGTGTGGAAGTAGGCTGCTCTATATAAATACTCTAACTTAGCCAATAACTATTGCTCGATCAAGCCAGACAATTGCATAGCGCGAATCATACGAGTCAAGCCAATGCCTCCACCTGAGCGAGGGAAAAAGTCTAGGGATAAAAACTCTTCTAACTCAGCTTCTACACGCTCTCTGCCAAATAAGTCAAAAATACGCTGTGCATAAGCACCATCCTCTATCGTATAGAAAGTATCACGCATCTCTAGTTTGTTGCAACTACGCTCAGCCGAACCAATTGTTTCCATTCCGTGTAGCAATACATCTACTTTTTCTGAGATCAAAGCATTATCTTCTTTGCGCTTCATGTTCCAGAAAGGACTAGTGTACTCTGGAAAATCTCTCAAGAAAAATACAGGACCATTGTCTTTGCAAATTGTTTCTTCTTCTTCACGGTCAATCTCTGTTACACCGTATTTGCCAGCAACATCCAAGTAAGCAGCTTTAGGGAAGTTTTCTTTATCCCCAAAACCTAAATATTCTAATAATTCTGCTTCTAACTTTATCATCTCTTCTATTCCCCCAGGCATTTCAAATTCGAACATAGGGAAAATCATGCAATGTCTGCCCTCTACAGGATTAGGCTCATTGCGGTAACTAGTACTTACACAAAAATAACCAGGTACATTTGGGTTGTTCAATAATTCGTACTCTAACCACATTTGCCCAGTTTGGGGCAAAGGCCAAGTCTCTCCAGCATACTCATAAGTTGCTATCGTCTTAGGATCTTCGCAAGCAGCCATTATACTCAAGCGGTTTTGAGTATGTACTTCTAAGAAGCCTTTTTCGATAAAAAAAAGCCTCATCTTATTCGCTACTTGGGAGAATAAATGAGGCTCAATAATTGGAAAGAGTTGAGATTCTGCTCGTTTTTTGCTTAACAGCTTCAGTGGCGGATTCGCGATCATGTCTTAATTGTTGTTTTTTAATCAACCTGCATATTTTTGATTAGTTGCACAGGTTAATTGTTGAAGAATGATTAAAATTTACCAATACTCAGTTTTAAACTGGCGCAAAGATAAGGCAAGATTATTCAATCTTCCAAACAATTTTATTCATTTTCTTTTTGAGCAACATTGAACAACTGTTAAAACAACCTACTCAAACATCGAGTAAATTAGACTTTATTTAATTTCTAAGCTAACTATTATTTTTTACTCAATTTAACATAAAGTTTACATTGGGAGGTTTTTGAAGGTTACCTAGTCTATTCTAAGAGCCTAGTCGAATAATCATTCCTTCTTCCGCCATGTTGAATCCAGCCTGTTCTAACTCTTTTCTCTCCTTACTATTGGGTTGCAAAAGTGGATTAGTATGATTGAAATGAATAAAATGTACTTTAGCTTTTTCAGATGCAGGTAGGTCTTTTAGCAGCTCCATAGATTCTTCTACAAATGGATGTGGAATTTTGGACATATCTCGACCAGGTATCTCTCCATTCTGGAAGAAAGTACCATCTATCAACACCATATCCACAGCTTTGATTTCGGCAACTAAGTCTCTATTCCATTTATGCCATTTATCAATATCTGGAATGAACATAACTTTCGTTTTTTTGCCTTCTATCCAATAACCTACAGTTTCTGAAAGTTCATCGCGATGTGGGACTAAAAAAGGAGTCACTTTTATGTTTGGAGATAGCTCAACTTCTTGTTCTTTGGCAAGCTCTTTAATCTCTATATTTTGGAGCGTTAAGAGTTGTTTCCAAGGTTCATGATCTTGTAAGAATTGAGACATCCGAGGCATAGCATATACAGGCACCTGATTAGCTCCCATTACCTCTCGCCCTAGCTGCATTAAACCAGTATAATGTCCAATATGTGCATGGGTCAAAAACACCCCACTTGGAGCAATATAAGCATTGCTATCTGGCAAAAAATTATTGAGTGTATAAAGTTGTTTTTTTATATCCGGAGTTGCTTCAATCAGCCATCTACCTTCAGTTGTTTTATCTACTATTCCTAAAGAAACTACACTTGATTGCCAACCTCGCTTCCAAGCCTTTTGACAACAGTCTTTCATGCAGCCCGTTTGTGGATATCCAGCATCTTGAGCTATTCCTAGCACTACTACAAATTGATTGGGCAAAGTCATGTTAGTATCATTAATTGGAGAGCTAGTCACACATGCAGATAAGACTACAGTGACTACTAAAAATAGATATTTCATAAGCGTTTAATCTATAGATTTCAATTTGCCTTTGAAATCAGTTATAGACTGATAACCCTTTTCTTGCATTAAGGCTACTAATTCATTAGCAATACGCTCAAAACAGCCTGTACCTTCACGCATATATTGAGTCCCAATTTGGACAGCACTTGCACCACATAAGATGTGTTCAAAAGCATCTCGACCATTCTTGATACCACCACAGCCTATCACATCAATATCATCACGCAAGAGCACAAAAAACTTACGAACATTAGCTAAAGCTGTAGGTTTGATATAGTCTCCTCCTACTCCACCAAAACCATGTTTAGGTTTTATGACTACCTGTTCAGCGTCTACATCAATCACCAAACCATTCCCTATACTATTGACACAAGTCACAAATTGGATTGGATATTTATTGAGAATATCAGCTACTTGATGAAAATGTATAATATCAAAATATGGAGGCAATTTTACACCTAAAGGGTGCCCTTCTAATGCACAAACTTTATCTAAGACCCTTTGCATTTGTTCAAAATCATAACCAGTTTGAGGTTTGCCTGGAACATTTGGACAAGAAAGATTAAGCTCTATAGCAGATACTTCCTTTACGGTATTTAGATGCTTGAGAATGGTTAAGTTATTCTCTAAACTTAGGCCTGACACCGATACAAAATAAGGTTTAGCATGCTTCTGCATTTCGGCTACCAGACTAGCATAATACGCATAGCCTTTGTTGGGCAAGCCCATAGAATTGATACTCCCTAAGTCGTTTTCGTAGTATCTGGGCTGTGGATTCCCTTCCCTTAGCTCTAAGGTTGCACTCTTTGTTAGAATAGCTCCTGCTTGGCTTTCTCCAATAGCATGCAAATGCTCGGCAGTAGTACACAATGGCCCTGAAGCATTGTAAATACAGTTTTCTAAAGATACCTCTGCAACAGTTGTTGATAAGTCGATATTCATGATTGTTATATTTTGAATGGCCTAGAATTTTCACAAAAGTACGAACTTTTAGAATCCTCAATAACTTTAGCTGTTCAAAAAATATTACCTTTAGGTTAATTCTTACTAATAGCCCCTTAATTTTTTAGGGAGTTAATGCATTAAGAAAAATTATCATACAATAAACAATACAACCATAATGGAAGTAAAAGATGCCAATGGCAATATTCTAGAAGATGGAGATGCCGTAACACTAAGTCAAGATTTAAAAGTAAAGGGTTCTTCGACTATCTTAAAAAGGGGTACTAAAGTAAAAACTATCCGATTGACAGATAACCCTGAAGAGGTAGATTGCAAAATAGAAGGCACTGCAATGGTTCTAAAAACCTGCTATCTCAAAAAAGTAGCTGACAAAAAGAAAAAGAAGAAAAAAAAGAGGTAGCTGTTTTTGAAGAGAGTAGAAACACATTATATTTTAGTCAGTTCATTAATTAAAAACTCCCTTCTACTCTTGGAAACAGCTAGTTTTGTACCATCTTTCATTACTACAGAGCTAGGGCGTGTCCGAATAATCTTACTCACATAATTGGGGTTGATAATAGAACTCCTATGCACACGAATAAATCCAAAACTCTCCAACGCTTCTGCATATTCTTTGAAAGGTTTAGAGACAATATGCTTTTTTTGTTTGATATCTATAAAAATAGTGTAGCTACTTTCTATTTGGATATACATAATATCCTTCAATTCTAAAAATTGAAAACTTTCTTTGGTAGGCAAAACAATTCTTTTGTGTTTTTGAGGAGAAGAAGCGTCAAAGTGATGTTGAAGAGATTCATACAAAGACTTTTTTTGTGTTTGCTTATCAAACTTAGCAATAGCCCTCCTAAGCTCTTTTAGATCAATAGGTTTTAAGAGATAATCAAGTGCAGAGAGCCGAAGCGCATTGATAGCATATTGATCATAAGCTGTAGTAAAAATAACTTCAAAATCTACTTCCTCAAAGTAATCAAACAACTGTATTCCTTTTTCACCTGGCATTTCTATATCCAAAAATACTAAGTCTGGTTCTGTCTGATGAATCAATGTAATTGCATCTTGCACATTAGTTGCAGAACCTAATACTTCTACTTGTGGACAAAACTTTTCAAGTAAAGCTAGCAACATTGCTTTAGCATGTGGCTCATCTTCTACAATTATTGTTTTTATAGATGTCATTAGTTTATTTCTTTTTGAAAAGAGGTAAAGGGTATCCACATTTCTACTCTTGTTCCAAGAGGTTGGTCTTGTGCGTTTTTAAGGTCAGTTATTAGCATACTAGGCTTAGATGGATTCTCTCCTACCAAGGTTTCTTGCAACAACTTAATTCGTTTTTGGGTTGTTTGCAAACCAGAAGCCTCATCCTTTTTATTTATGCTTTTTGGTTGCCTTCCCACACCATTATCTTCAATCAAGCAATAAAAATATGACCCTTTTTGTTCAAATTTAATCAATAGTTTTTTAGAACCTTTCTTATGCAAAAACCCATGTTTAAATGCATTTTCTAGTATTGGTTGTATGAGCAAAGGAGGTATAAAATAATCATCTTGATGGAATACTGGATCAATATTCCACACAATATCAATAGTATCTTCAAATCGAATTTTTTCTAACTCCAAATAGTGTTTCAAAAACACGATAAGCTCATCTACCGAAATAAACTGCTTACCTGAATATTGAAATATTAAGCGTAAGAGTTTTGAAAAATGTGTTTGCAGTTCTAAGGCAGCTTCAGCTTTTTCCTCTAGCCAAAGTCCTTGAATAGCTGCTTGCACATTAAAAATAAAATGTGGATTCATTTGAGATTGTAATGCCTGGAGTTTTAGAAAATTGAACTGATTTTGCTGTTTTTCTTTCCTACGTTTACGTCCTATATACAGTCGCCAAAATAATATAGCTATCCCAACTAAGCCTATATTGATGAGCATATATCCTATCCAAGTTTGCCAAAAGGGATGATGAATTGTAAATTCATAAATTACCACAGGCGTTTTGGTTCCCAAATCATTTTCAAAATAGGCCTCTATTTTGTAATTGCCTGACTGCAACTCATTTAAAGAGATAATAGGCTTACCTTCTTTCTCGTTCCATTCTCTGTCATTCAGTCGCCAAAATAAATTACCTGTGGTGGTATAAGAAGTAATTAGATATTGCACTTGAACATTGTTGTGATCATAGGCAAATGCATTACCTTCCACTTTATTCTTATTAACCAATACATTAGCAACCCTAAGTTGAGGTTTTCCTTTATTAAAACTTTCGTCAAGCACAATTTCACTTACCCCATTACTACCATTAGCATACAGATTTCCTTCATACAACCAGCCTTTGGTAAAATCGGGTGAAACTATTCCATTTTTAGAAGTAAAGGTATGCTGATATTCAAAATTTTGAGCATTGTACAAATGTATTGCTGATTTTGTGCTCATACAGATATATTGGCTATCTACAGACAAGTTGGTTATCCGATTATGGAGTTTTTTATCACGGTTAATCTGTCCAATAACTTGAGCTTTGTCATCGTATTCTACAATTACATCTTTTGCAACAATAAATAATCGATCATCTTCTATATAAATAGATTTTGCTCCTACTAATGGCACCTTATGACTTACTTCAAAATTACCATCATTAATATATAATAATGAGTCATTTAGGATATTTATAATATAATTCCTCCACTTTTTAACCAATACAGTCCCCTCTTCAAATAAAATATCGAGTGAACGTGAACCATTCTTACCTCCCTTTTGAATCTTAAATCCTTCATCATATCGCTGAGTCTTGTATTCCCTATTTTTTTCTTTAGATAATTTATATCCATTTCGTTGATCAATAATGAACACCCTCTTAAGGTAGGACTTATAAGCTGTACTAGACGATTCATCAAAATATAGTGCACCATATGCTTGCAATACATATTGTTCATTCCAGTTTAGATCAAAGCCAACTTCATCATTTCCGCTTACGATATATTGTTGACTGACTGGGTTATAAATAATATTTTTAATATTGCCTTTTCTCTTGGCTGTGTGGAACTGTTCAAACTCTTTTTGTTCCCTTATAAACTGATATAAGTTCCCCTTAAAATCACCATAAACTAAATGGTCATGAACTTTAAAAACATAATTAACTGGAGCATTTTCATCTTTTTTGGGATAGAACTTATTATTGAGATTGCTAATCTTAAATAAACCTTGTTCTAAAGTAGCCACCCAAATATTTCCTTCTTGATCTTCTACTACTTCTGTAATGAACAAACCTTTAAAATATAAAGCATTCTGTTCAGGTAAATACACCCCTTCTTTACAAAGCACCCATAACTTTTGTTGTATTTTTTTAATACGTGTTGGAGTCAGCTTTTGAGTGCATAATGATAAATCTATAAGAACACTATCCCTATCATTTATGATCCAACCATTATGAGCTTGAGGGGTATAATCTACCCAACTATTATCTAGCGCATAGATAAACTGTATAAGATTGTTTCTATACTGCTTTCGCTCTTTAATTTTTAGACACTTAAATGTATCTAAAGTGAAGTAATATAATCCATAAGTATCTGAGGTAGTACTATCCCATCCTATTATCCCTCCATTAACCACTCCATGTTTCCCAAGCACTTCTATCCCCTTAGGCAATACGTTTTGAATGTATTTTGTTGCTTTATTCTCAATAACAATAGACTCTCTAGAGAAATAGACAAAAGTATCTTGATGAATCCTAAACCGTTCCAATTTCCCCTTTACTAAAGTAGGTATTTCAACTATTTGTAAGGTGTCATTAACTAAGTTAAAAACCTGTCCATCAAACTGTTTCATGTAAATAACTCCACCCTTGTCTTCTTGAATATTACTTCCAAAAGCAGAAGTCCCACTTTGAGTAGTGTACTCTTTGAAACTTAACCCATTATAACTATAAAATCCATTATTGGTAGCTATATAGAGAAGTCCATTTTTAGCTCCAAAAATTTCATAAATGGTATTGGTTTGTAAGGGTGAGTAAATACCGTATTGCACAGAATTTAACTCCTGACATTGAATATCAAAAGAAGTAAATAGACTAAAAATAAAAGAGATAATATATAGATAATAGTTTTTCAAACAACAGCTTTTTGAATATAGAAAAGAGCAATTATCCTTATAACAAAAGAGATAATTGTACGGTGTACCCCATTAGCAGGACCAATTTAAGCCGATTTTAAATTTATTAGATATTTTTCATCCACGACCTCCTCACAAAGAAATTGGGAGGTGGTGGATGGGGAATATCGGCTAGAGGGTCT
>JAAEPD010000098.1 GCA_024222455.1 Aureispira sp. | reverse complement strand
TTTCATATCAATAATGGCGCAGAAGGAATGCGTCTGGCATCTAATGGCCATGTAGGTATTGGTGGTGGTGCTACTGTAGTAGCACCAGCCGAAAAGTTAGGTGTAGCACCAGATACAGATGTGTCTGCAGAGATAGGACGAGCACATGTAGGAGCCATGGGGCATGGAGATTGGGCAGGATTTTCACATGTAGATGTTAATGGAACAGGTAGCTATGCTCTATTACAGGGGGCTACAGGGGAAACTCGCCTTAATGCACCTACTGGACAGAATACCTTATTTACTATCAATAATGTAGAATCAATGCGTTTGGCCTCCAATGGAAATGTAGGTATAGGAACAATTGCTCCTACACATGAACTACATGTAAACAATTTAGCAAGATTGGGAGTTGCAGAGATTGGGACATCTCCAGCCTTTGCAAATTATGCTTTATTTGGACACAATACATTGGATCATACCAATGGGGGGAATTATGCACTATTACAAGGTAGTAGTGGAGAAACACATTTAAATGCAGCTACTGGACAGTCTGTGAGCTTGAAAATCAATAATGCAGAGTTTATGCGCTTGGCTTCCAATGGTAATGTGGGTATAGGAACTACGACTCCTACACACTTACTTCATGTAGATGGTTTAGCAAGATTTGGTGTAGTAGAAACAGGAACATCTCCAGCGTTTGCAAATTATGCCTTATTTGGGCATAATACATTGGATCATACCAATGGAGGTAACTATGCACTATTACAAGGACCAGGAGGAGATACCTATTTGAATGCACGGACAGGACAGTTTATCGGGTTTCGTATCAATAATGCAGAATCAATGCGCTTGGCGGCTAATGGTAATTTGGGAATAGGTACTGTTGCTCCTACACACAAGCTTCATGTAGAGAGTTTAGCTAGATTAGGTGCTGTAGAAACAGGTACATGGCCTGTACACTCAGCTTTTGCATTATTTGGGAATCAGGCATTGGATCATAGTAATGGAGGCAACTATGCATTATTGCAACAAAATAGTGGTGCTACTTATTTGAATGCATCAACAGGACAGTCTGTGTACTTTAGAATTAATAACAATGACCGGATGATATTAAATAATGCTGGTAATGTAGGTATTGGAACTACTGCTCCAGATGCTTCTCTTTCTGTCAATGGAACAGCAAGCAAACCAGGAGGTGGAACATGGGCAGTGTTCTCAGATGCTCGTTTGAAAGATAATGTATCAGATTATAAAGAGGGTTTAGACCTAATCAAACAAGTAAGAACTGTAAACTTTACATATGGTGAAGGTTTAGAAAAGATCTGGGGCGAAAGTGATGAGATTAAAGGAACAGTATTCCAAGGGGTAATTGCTCAAGAACTACAAGAAATTGCACCAGATATGGTGACTGCTGTAAATATAAATGGAGAAGAAGTATTGAGAGTTGATCCTAATAAATTTACTTATGCATTAATTAATGCAGTTCAAGAGCAACAAGCAGAAATAGATGCTCTAAAAGCTAAAAATTCTAAATTAGAAGAAACAGTAAATGAAGTAAGTCAATTGAAAGCAGAGCTAAACGAAATCAAGGCATTATTGCAGACAAAATTGCAGACAAATGCTTCTAAATAATTTTAGTAGTGTGGGGGGGAACCTCTCACTATAGAGCTAATTATAAAATTAAATCTAATATGAATAGATATATAAAAATAAGTTTGCTGCTCTTATTACCCAGTTTATTAGCTGCTCAGGTGCATTTTGTTAACAATAATGCAACCGTGAAAGTAGGATCAGGAGCTAATATAAAGCTAGACAATGGTTCTGTAAACAATAATTCAGGCGGTCAGATTAATAATGATGGCAACATCTACCTTGATCTAGATTTTGTACAAAATACAGGAGCTACTTATACAGGTGGTGCCACCAGTTGGTTATGGTTTGAGGGCGCAGGCAATCAGGGTATCATTAGTGATGCAGTGGTGAATATTACGCAACTGCGCGTAGATAATGGCAATCGGGTAATCTTGGCAAGCCCAGTGACGGTAAGTCAAACTGTAGATCTAATGTCAATATCAACTGGTGGGAGTATAGAGTTAGGAGCCAATAACCTAGTTTTGAGTCCAGGTGCTGTCATAAATAACTATGATGCAAGCAACTATATTATAACCAACAGTGTAGGTGTGTTGCAACGAGAAGTAAGTGCAGGAAATGTAGTATTTCCAGTAGGAAACAGCATTTACAATCCAGCAACCTTGAATAATGCAGGAACACTAGACAACTTTATGGTACGTGTAGAAGATCAAGTACAAACAGGTTATCCAGTAGGTGGTATAGAAACCGATGGTGTAGTGGGTAAAGTTTGGATGATTGATGAGCAAGTAGCCGGAGGCTCTGATGTGACAATGACTCTGCAATGGGATACAGGCGATGAACTGCCCAATTTTGATAGATCAGTGAGCGGAATTTCTCATTGGGTAGGTGCAAGTTGGGATCGATCTCCAACTTGGATACCTGCAACTAATGTAGGTGGCACTAGCTGGACACAAACTCGAAATGGGATCAACTCCTTTTCGCCATTTGCAGTAGAGGATTTACAGCAAGATCTACCTGTAGAACTCATCAGTTTTGATGCGAAGCGTAAGGATGTAGATGAGGTTGTATTAACTTGGTCAACAGCTACAGAGATCAATAACCAAGGTTTTTGGGTGCAACGCATGTTAGAAGGAGAGTTGGAGTTTGAAACCATTGGTTGGGTAGATGGCATGGGCAATAGTACCATAACCAATAACTATCAATATATTGATAACAATGCTTTTGATGGTGTGAGTTATTATCGCTTACAACAAGTCGATTTTGATGGTTATACAGAGTATACTGAAACTAGAGCTGTCTTTGGAGTGAAAGCTGTTACAGACATAGCTATTTATCCTAATCCAACTAATGCTATACTGAATATTCGCTTTAGTAATTTGGAAAAAGAGCAGACTGCGAATGTGCAAATTTTAGATGCAAGGGGACGTTTAGTCTATAGTCAATTGCACAGTATTTCAAATCAAGAAATATTGACCTTAGATGTTTTTGAAAAGTATCCTTCTGCTTTATACATGTTATCTGTTCAGGTCGATAATAACAAACCGTTTATCAAGAAAATAGTAAAGGAATAAAGATTTTGTAGTGTAGTGTAATTATTTGGTCAAGTGGGGTAGTGTCCACTTGGCCTTATTTATTTTAAATAACTACTAGGTGTTTTTCCAAAATGATTTTTGAACATCGTCGAAAAATTATTAGGATTGTCAAAGCCATTGTTATAAGCGACTTCTGATACGGAAATGAAGCTGCCACTTTCCAAATCTTTACGAGCCATTTGGAGTTGTACTTCTCGAATAAATTTAGCAGGAGTAAGTCCTATTAGTGCTTTTAGTTTGCGAGTTAATTGGCGTTTGCTCAAGAGAACAAATTTTGCTAGACTTTCAACATTGACAGGTTCTTTTGCAATTGACTCTTTTATAAACTCTTCTATTTTAGCAATCCATTCTTTATCTATTTTTGAATTAGTTGTTTCTTGTTTCTGTTCAGCTTTGATCTTAGGCTCTCCTTTCTCCTCTTTTGCTATGGTTAGTCGTTGATGATAATTATACAACAGATTTTGAACACGAATCAACAGCTCAGATACTGAAAATGGTTTGGTCAAATAGTCATCTACACCAATAGTTAATGCCTTAAGCTTATCACGTTCTGCAGCTAAAGCAGTTAGCATGATTACTGGAATACTTCGCCAAGCAGCAGTCGACTTTATGGTTTGCAAAAGTGCAATACCATCAACTTCAGGCATCATAACATCCGATACAATTAGATGAATTTTAGTACCATATTCCTTTAGTTTTTCTAAGCCTTCTGCACCATTTTGGGCAGTAAGCACTGTCTGATAGCGCTCTTGCAAAAGTTGGCTCACAAAAGCTCGCATATCCGGATTATCCTCTACAACTAGGATAGTGAAATCAGTACCAATACTTTCAATCAATTCTATTTCTTCTTTTATAACAGTAGTTGAGATAATAGTTGTTTGGGGCTCAACCACTTTTTTGGGCAGTTCAAAATAAAACTGACTTCCCTCTCCCAAAGTACTAGTAGCATAAGCTTTACCTTCCATTAAGGCTGCAAATTCATTAACTAAAGCTAAGCCAATACCTGTACCTCCATAAAGTTTTTGCTCAGCTTGTTTAGATTGATAAAAGCGTTCAAAAATATAAGGCAAATCGTTGGGGTGAACACCTTTTCCTGTATCCGAAACTTGAATATTTAAATGGGTATTCGTTTCTGTTATGGTTAGGGTTATTTTGCCTGAACGTGGAGTGAATTTGATGGCATTACTCAAAAAGTTATTTAACTGATGTTACGCAAAAGATGGATTAGCCATTTTTAATGTATTATAGCCAAGGCGTTTGATATAAGATAATAAAAAATTATCTTAGTGTTATGAAAAAAGGGAGTAAAATAGAAGAGTATCTAGTATTGCGTAAACGAGCAATAGCACTGCTAGCAAAAGGGATGAAACAAACATTCATAG
>JAAEPD010000097.1 GCA_024222455.1 Aureispira sp. | reverse complement strand
TTTCCATTTGCGGAAATGATGCAATAAATCTCTTAGAAAATCTGCAATATCTGCCCCTGAAAGGGTTCCTGATTTAATCTTATAATACAGGCCACCATTTTCGGTCACAAAGCTTATTGCCTGTATTCCTCCTCTAGAATAACCATGACGAAGAACAGGACGTTTACCTTTAGGACTATATGTTCTGCAGACATAAGGGCAATAAGAAAATGCAGATTCATCCAAATAAGCAATCACTCGACCTTCTTCTTGCGCTTTTGCTTTTAACTTGGGTAGCCCTTCTTCTTTCCATTCCTTCACTTTTTCTAAGTTTTGGTGATAACTTTTTTTTGTGGCTTCTGTAAACTAAAGCCTATAGATTTAAGTACATCTCCTACCGATCGCTCTTTGTAGCTTACTCCAAATTCTTTTTTTATCACAACTCCTACACGAACTCTTGTCCAAAAATCACCTTCAAAACCATAGTCCTCTGCTGTTTTATCAACTAACAATTTTGAAAGATTTTCCTTTTGACTAGCACTCAGAAAACCTTTACTCCCTCCCATTTTTGGCAATTCCAAAGAGGATTCTCCTCTTATCTTATAGGCGCTTAACCATTGACTTACCGTGCTTTGACCTACTCCAAGCACCTCAGCTATGAATATTTGTTTCATCCCTTTTTCTAGCAGTGCTATTGCTCGTTTGCGCAATACATAGATACTCTTCTATTTTACTCCCTTTTTTCATAACACTAAGATAACTTTTTATTATCTTATATCAAACGCCTTGGCTATAAATAAACTTGCCCCACCATGAGTCATAGAACCAAACCAAATATTGCCTTTAGTATCTGTTGCAATACTTGGAATCCAATTATGGTATAAACTATCTTCTTGTTTTCTGCCTATTTTGGACAAATAAGAGGTGAATTTTTTACCATCATAGCAATAGGCTCCTCCGCCTCCTGTTCCTATCCAAATATTGCCCTTTTTATCTTCAGCCAAAGAATGTACAGCATTAGGATTGATTCTAGGATAGACCTTATCCAGCCATATACTTGAAGTATCACTAAAAGGAATTGGAATATGTCTAAATATTTTCCCATCATATCTACATAGCCCTTTTTCTGTCCCAAACCATAGGATACCTTCTGCATCTTCTATTAGAGTATGTCTAAAATTATAAATAAAAAAATGTAAGGATTAAAAAAAGAGGAATCAGAATCATAAACTTGAGG
>JAAEPD010000096.1 GCA_024222455.1 Aureispira sp. | reverse complement strand
TAACAGCGGTAACGAATGGAACAGTAATCGTACGAGCGACAGCAAATGATGGATCAGGTGTATTTGGGGAGACAACAATCACCATTACAAATCAAAATATTCTAGTAACGAACATAACGGTCCAAGGTCAAGGAGGTGCAACTACGATAAATACAAATGGTGGTACTTTACAAATGGTAGAAACGGTGTTGCCAGCAAATGCAACGAATCAAGCCGTAACCTGGTCAATCACAGGCGGGACAGGTTCAGGCACAATAAGCGGTACAGGTCTACTAACAGCAGTAACGAATGGAACGGTAATCGTACGAGCGACAGCAAATGATGGTTCAGGTGTATTTGGCGAGACAACAATAATGGTTAGTGGTCAAAATATCTTAGTGACGAGTATAACTGTCCAAGGTCAAGGTGGGGCAACCACGATAACTACGAATGGCGGTACTTTACAGATGGTAGAAACTGTTTTACCTGGACTTGCAACTAACCAAGCAGTAACTTGGTCAATTACAGCAGGAGGAACTGGAACAGGCACAATAAGCGGTACAGGTCTACTAACAGCGGTAACGAATGGAACAGTAATCGTACGAGCAACAGCAAATGATGGTTCAGGTGTATTTGGCGAGGAAACTATTACGATCAGTAACCAGACTGTTATGGTAACAAGTATAACAGTCCAAGGTCAAGGCGGAGCAACTACTATTAATACCAATGGTGGTATGTTGCAGATGATTGAGACTGTATTACCAGCAAATGCAACTAACCAAACAGTTTCTTGGTCTGTAGATAATGGCCTAATTGCCAATATTAATACTAGTGGAATGTTAACTGCTTTAAACAATGGTATTGTTACGGTGACAGCAACAGCCCAAGATGGTTCTGGGGTAAGCGGCTCTGCTCAAATTACGATCAGTAATCAAACTGTATTGGTAGATTCTATAATAGTACAAGGCCAAGGTGGGGTAAGTACGATAACTGCTCCAAGTGGTAATCTACAAATGTTGGCAACAATAATTCCGAGTAATGCTATTAATCAAAATGTAGCATGGAGTGTAGATAATCCTGGTATTGCAGTTGTGAATAGTAGTGGAATGCTGACGGCTATTAGTAATGGAGTAGTGACCGTAACGGCAACAGCCCAAGATGGTTCTGGAGTGACTGGTTCTACACAAATTACGATATCTAATCAACCAATATATGTAACAAGTATAAGTGTCCAAGGTCAAGGTGGTGCAACAACTATATCTGTTCCTGGGGGAGACTTACTGATGTTGGCGACTATCTTGCCAGCGAATGCAACCAACCAAACAGTGTCATGGAGTGTAGATGATCCTTCTATTGCAATAATCAAAAGTTCAGGAATCTTAGTGGCTAAATCGGATGGTATTGTTACAGTAACAGCAACAGCACAGGATGGATCTGGAGTAAGTGGTTCTACACAGATTACTATATCTAATCAACCTGTTTTGGTAAATAGCTTAACAGTACAAGGTCAAGGTGGAATATCCTTAATTAATGCCAATAATGGCTCTTTACAAATGTTAGCGACTATTTTGCCAGCGAATGCCACCAATCAAAATGTAGCATGGAGTGTGAATAATCCTGCTGTTGCTTCTATTAATACGAATGGAATCCTAAATGCAAATAGTGATGGTGTAGTGACAGTGACTGCTACAGCCACAGATGGATCTGGATTGAGTGGTTCTGCTCAAATAACAGTATCTAATCAAAAAATATTTGTAACAAGTATAACAGTACAAGGCCAAGGTGGGGCAAATACAATTAGTACCAATGGAGGTACTTTACAAATGGAAGCAACTATATTACCAGCCAATGCAACCAACCAAAATGTAGCGTGGACGGTAGATGATCCTGTAGTAGCAGTTATTGACCCTGTAACAGGAGTTTTAACTGCCCTTACCAATGGTGCTGTTACAGTTTGGGCAACGGCTCAAGATGGTTCTGGTGTAAGAGGTTCTACAGTTATTAATATTTCTAACCAAGGTGGAGGTACAGGAGGTACAACTTTGGTAAGCAGTATTCAAGTATTGGCGAGTGGAGGACAAACAGCTATAAGTGTTCAAGGAGCTACTTTACAAATGTTTGCAGTATTGAATCCTACTAATGCCACGAATTTGAATGTAAGTTGGAGTGTGTCTAGTAATGCATTAGCAGATATTGATCAAAATGGAGTTCTAACAGCCAAAGCAAATGGAACTGTATTAGTCATCGCTACAGCTCAGGATGGTTCTGGAATTAGTGGAAGTTTGGCAATTACAATAAGTAACCAACAGATTTCTGTAGAAGAGACTGAAGAAGAAGAAGCGGTTTCTACACTGAAAGCTTATCCTAATCCATTTGGAGAGGTGCTTAATCTAGAATTAGATATGGTTGATTTTGCAGATGACGCTCAACTTCTATTATTTGATGTTAGAGGTCAGTTGTTACGTCAAGAATCGCATAACTTGATGCAAGGTGAGAATATAATCCAATTAAATGGATTACAAGATATGCCTAGTGGAATGTATATTTTACAGATAAGAACAAGTGAGGAAACATTGATGCGTCAATTAATTAAGCGTTAAGCAGCCTTAATGAATACCGTTATAATGAAAGATAGAATAGTCTTTATGACAGGCGCTACTTCCGGTTTGGGAAAAGTAGCTGCCTGTCATATAGCTAATAAAGGTGCAAAACTCATTGTATTAGTTAGAAATACCCAAAAAGGCAAACAACTTTTAGTCGATTATAAAAAGCTTTACCCAGAAGGGAAAGGAGCTATAGAATTGGTAGAGGGAAATCTTAATTCCTTTGAATCTATCATTAGAGCTTGCCAATGTATTAAAGATAAATATGCTCATTTAGACATGATTATTAATAATGCAGGGATTATGAATTTTTCTTTGACGGAAACAGTCGATGGGATAGAGGAAACTTTACAGGTCAACTTGTTGGCACCAATATTAATTAGTCATCTATTGTTTGACTTGTTGGTGAAATCGAAAGCCTCTAAAATAATCAATACAGCATCTGGCTTACATCAAGGGATTATTAATTTTGATAATCTAGAGTTTAAGAAAGGTTTTAGTAGTTTTAAATCTTACAGACAATCTAAATTAGGTTTAATCCTTTTGGGACGTTTGTTAGCCAAAGAGCTTGAATCTGATAAAATAAAGGTTTATAGCCAACATCCTGGAATGGTAAGAACAGAGTTGGGGAGAAGTGCAGGTTGGTTATCTAAGGCGATATTTTGGTTGATGGGGAAAAGTCCTGAAAAAGGTGCTCAGACATTAATTTATTTAGCAGAAACAGTTGATGCGTCTTTGGTCAGTGGAGAGTATTATGCCAATAAAAAGGTAACTAAGATAACTCCTGAAAGTTATGATTTAAATGTAGCTCAGCAGTTGTTGGATGTAGTTCAACAATACTTAGAACCCTATATAAAACAATCGTCTCCAATCTTCGATATAAAAGAAAAACCTACTATCTAAATAGTAGGTTTTTTTATGAGTTTAATACTCCATTTTATCTGTTTTAGTTTGCCATTGATTAAAGGCTTCTATACCTTCTTCTCTCAACAACTGCTCTGTAGGAATCTGACGTTTTTCGATAGGAACAACAAGTTCTTTGTATAGAAAATCATCATCAAAATCAATGTCAGCAGCATCTTGGCGTGTACAAGCATATACAATGCGATCTGGACGAGCCCAATAAATAGCTCCCAAGCACATTGGGCAAGGCTCACAAGAGGTGTAAATAGTACAACCATCAAGTTGGAACGAGTTTAGATTTTTGCAAGCATCTCGAATAGCATTGACCTCCGCATGTGCTGTTGGATCGCAAGTAGAGGTGACAGAATTATTGCCACGACCTATAATTTTACCATCTTTTACCACTACAGCACCAAAAGGGCCACC
>JAAEPD010000095.1 GCA_024222455.1 Aureispira sp. | reverse complement strand
CAAAGTATTTTCAAGGCAAAGTAACTTTAAATATCACTGTAGTACATTGTTCTTCTAGTGACAATCATGATAGAAATATATTCACCAATTATCTTTGGTATCATTCAGGCAACACTTTCTCCTATTTTAACAAAAAGGAGCAAGTCATAAAACAGACCAACTTATTTTATCATCCTATTTGGCATTTACAAAGAGCTTTAAACAAAAAAACAGATTATGATAAAACAACTTTTTGGGCTGTTGCCAACTTACTAGATGAAGCCAAAGATATTGTAAAAGGAGCTAAAGACCTCCCTACATTACAACAGGTTTGGGGCAATAAACAAAATCGCCTATTAGGCAATAAATAACACTCTTATGACCAAAAACACCCTAAAAATAATATTCATTTCACTGCTTCCCTTGGTGCTTAATGCCCAAAATTATCTAAAAACAGAAAGTGTTTCTATTTTTAAAAATAGCTCTGCATTTTTTATCAAATCAGGAGAGGTCAAAACACCATTAGGTCACTGGCAAATCACTAAAGAAGAGATACCACAGGCTCTAAATGGAACACTTTGGTTTCTATCACCTAGCGGACAGTTCAAAAGCATTCGTAGTTTTGTAGATACTACCAAAAAGCAAGAACCAGCTTATGCAAGCACCTTTACAGAGTTGCTTTCGCTCAACAATGGTAAAAAGGTAAGAATCTACCTAAACGATAAAGAAGCAAATACCACTATTGAGGGTACTATCAAAATTCCGATAGACCTAAAAAAGAAAGAAAAAATTAAGTTAAATCTGCCAATGTACCCTATTCAAACTGATGATGGTCGTACACATGTCATTGCACCTGGTCTTATCAAACGCTTAGAGTTTCCTGGTACTGATATTGCTTACAGTAGAGATGAGGAAACTAAAAAACTAGTCCCTACTATTCGCATCAACTTCAAAAACAAAGCAGCCCAACAAAACTTGCAAATGATGTATTTGCAAAAAGGTTTAAGTTGGAAACCTGACTATTTAATAGAACTAGTAGAAGAAAACAAAGCAAAATTAGGTCTTAGAGCTACTATTGTGAACGATATAGAAGATGTAAATGTCAAGAAACTCAACTTGGTTGCAGGTGTACCTAATTTTAAATATGCTACTTCGTTGTCTCCTTTAGTGAATTTAATACATAAAAACATATCTCTTAGTGGTGCAATAGCCTTAGACAATGTAGGCAACTTTCGTAATGATTTTGTAGGTTATGGAGGTTTCACTGCTACTGGCAATAATAATAACAACAACAATAATAATTTTGGAGGGGCTTCTGCTGTAGAAGATCTCTATTATTACACCTTAGAAGATATTATACTCAAAAAGGGAGAAAGAGGATTTTTTGATGTATTGAACCTTGAGGTACCTATTGAGCATATTTATGTAACACACCTCAAGGCAAACAGTGCTTCTTATGTCAACAATTACAGCTATAATGAGCCTAAAAATCCTGTAGACCACACTATTAAACTCAAAAACAACTCTAAATATACTTGGACAGCAGGTTCTGCAATGGTGGTAAAGCGAGATAAGAACGAAAAAATACAACCTATTAGTCAAGATATATTGATGTACACTTCTCAGAATGATGATATATCTGTAAAACTTACAGAAGCTCCTGATGTTGGGGTGACTTACAGCGAAACGGAGATCAAACGTGATCCTCAAAAGACGCTAAAACACAATGATGGCAAAAGCTACTATTATGATCTGATTACTGTTAAATCAGAGATGAAGGTTCAAAACTTCAAGAAGAAAGATATTCGTATGGATATCAAACGCACGATAACTGGTCAATTGGTTGAAAGCTCTGAAAAATGGCAAAAAGCAGAGCGTGTGCTGACTTATTTTTCTGTTAATCCTGTAACTGATGTTTGTTGGGAAACTACACTTAAAGCAGGTGAAGAAAAGAAAATCACGTATCAGTATCAAATATATGTTAGACGTTATTAATCATTAATTACGAATAGTATCTAGTTTTTTTTACAACCTAATAAGAGCTAGACATTCAACTACAATACATGAACTTACAGACTGTAAAACAACGTTTTGGAATTATTGGCAACTCGGCCACACTTCATCATGCACTACAAACAGCAGTGCAAGTAGCTCCTACTGATCTAACTGTCTTGATCACTGGATCTAGTGGTGTGGGTAAAGAGTCCTTCTCCAAAATAATACATAGCCTTTCTGCTCGAAAACACAGCAAATTTATAGCGATCAACTGTGGTGCTATTCCTGAAGGCACTATTAATTCAGAGTTATTTGGACACACTAAGGGTGCTTTTACGGGTGCTACAGGTGAACGAAAAGGGTACTTTGAAACGGTTAATGGTGGAACTATCTTTTTGGATGAGATTGGTGAAATGCCTCTAGATACACAGACTTATTTATTGCGTGTATTAGAGCAAGGCGAGTTTGTAAAAGTAGGTTCTTCTGCTATGGAAAAAACAGATGTTCGCATTGTCGCAGCTACTAATGTAAACCTACTCCAGAAGGTCAAACAAGGTAAGTTTAGAGAGGATTTATACTACAGATTGAGTACTGTTCCGATCAAAGTTCCTGCTCTTCGTGAACGTCCTGAAGACATTCCTATTCTATTCAGAAAATTTGCTGGTGATTTTGCAGAACGTTACAAAACTACTTCTGTTCGTTTGAGCAGTGATGCTCAACAGCTTTTAGTACGTTACACTTGGCCAGGAAATATTAGAGAGCTCAAAAACATAACGGAGCAAGTATCGGTGCTTTCTCAAGATAAATTGGTCTCTGCAGAAGAGTTGCTTAAATTCATCCCAGATATGGCTCAAAACAACTTGCCTATGCTTGCAGGAGGCAACTCAACTGGAGACAGTAGTAATGGAGGGTTTTATGAGCGAGAGATTCTATTTAAGTTCTTATATGATATGAAAAAGGACTTAAACGATATGAAAGCATTAATAGCTGAATTGGCTCGTACCAATGACTTGAGAATGCCTACAAATGTCACGGTTCCTAGTGAGGGCAGCAATCTACCAACCATTTTCACGCCTTCTACTTATGAGCAACCTAGTTTTGAACAGGAATATGCTCCAACACCTTCTATCAACCAGAATAATCATACTTCCTCTCCTATTATTATCAATTCTAATTCATCTACAGATAGTAATGATGGTGATAAATACAGTGATGTAGAGGAAATTGAGGAGTCTTTATCTATAGAAGATATGGAACAACAACTTATCCGAAAAGCACTAGATAAGCATAGAGGTCGCAGAAAAGAAGCTGCTAAAGAATTAGGAATATCAGAGCGTACTCTGTATAGAAAAATCAAGCAATATAAGATTGGTATCTAATACTAATGTACTGAATTGAAGGTGTACTGATTTGATAATTATACCTACTACTACAAAAAGAGACCATTTTAGCTAGCTAAAATGGTCTCTTTTTATTATCAGCACATTAGATTTACCGTGCAATAATCAGCTTGTGTGCTTCCACATCATTTTTGCTGACAATGTGTATATAATTCACTCCAGAACACAACTTAGACACATCTAACTTGAAGTTCTGATCACGTACATTCATAAACGATTGACATTTCTGTCCCTTCGCATCATAGACCTCAATAGTCACCTCTTCATTTAGTGTTTGCTTAAACTGAACAGTCACCACTTCTTGAGCAGGATTAGGTGCTATAGTGGCTGTTTTTTCAGCATTATTAATAGGCTCAAAAGTACTAGTAATCGTTGGATACTTGCGTATAACAATAACAGTATCATTAGCTGGTTGCCAAATAGTAGCTCCTGAAGGCAAACCTGAACCTTGTACATCATCTGTTAGTTGTCCCATACTAGCTACATTCTGAAAAAGCACTGTGCGAATTTCAATACTATCAGGGTTTACTTCTATAAAAAAGAAACCATCCAAAGACTCTACATCTCTAGTAAAATTAGGAATAGGTGTAATAGGTGTACGTAAAGGTGCTCCCCAAGAACCATCTCCCAAAAATACAGCTCCAGTAGTATCATCACGAATAAGTTTTTCATGATTGCCCGCAGCAGTAGAATACTTAAGACCATAAGTAGTCTTGAGTACATGTGCATGTGACTCTAAGACCAAACGTACATCATTTGGCTCTAACAAAGGTGCCCAACAATCGATCATATCTTGATCTGGAGAATATGTTACAATTCCACCGATAGCTCCAGTTACGTGAGGTACCATTGGACGGTGATATTGTACAATCTTCCAATGTGGTGTATTAGAAGGAGTATTGTGCTGTTGCAAATCGTTAGTGAACCAAGTAGTTTGTGTAGTATTGGTACAAGCATCTTCCTCTGAATTGAGTGTATACAGTCTAAAGAGACCACCACCAAAATTAGTAGCATAATAAACACTAGGATTAGACACATCAAAAAGTTTGTCCATATCGACAGCATCTTCATGATTACCCAATGTATGCACCATCGGAGTCATACGACCATCAGGCCCAACTGTCAATTCCCAATCTGTAAACCAATCTTCCCAATCATCTTCACTATCATATGTAAATGGTACATCATAATTTCGAATATAATCTCCATTAAAAGCTATAAAATCAGGACGTATTTTAGCGATCAAACGATTCCCTTCTTGACGTGCAGCTCTACAGTTGCAAGACTCTGGGAAAACAGCCTGTCTAGAATCACCTCCCGATACAAAAGACATAGGATCGTTAGGATCATCCGAAAGTGTCATAAAAGAATAACGAGGTGTCACATTATTGCTAGCATCACGCACAACAAAATAATAAACTTTGTTAGGCTGTAATCCTGACAACCGAACAAAATGGTTATTTAAAGCCTTGTGGCTTGT
The DNA here is from genome assembly GCA_024222455.1 of Aureispira sp. Classification (GTDB taxonomy): domain Bacteria; phylum Bacteroidota; class Bacteroidia; order Chitinophagales; family Saprospiraceae; genus JAAEPD01. Next base: position 9,318 of record JAAEPD010000095.1, on the reverse strand, counting down.
AGTTCTATCTATATTTTGACTATTTGCATAAGCAGCCCAATTCGTTCCATTATCGATAGTATCATAATATAGAATACCTGAAAGTCCGGACCAACCAACGACCATAGAAGTAGAAGGATCATCTCGATAAGTCAATCTAAATTTTTCGGGCTGAGCGTAGCTTAGGGTAGTTAAAATTAGGAATAAAGGTAGAACTAAATACTTGTGCATACAGCCTATTTTTTTAATGGTATTAATAATTTTTTATTTGAACTCTAAAGATACAACTTTTTGCATAAAAATAGAAATTAAGTATTTTATCGTTTATTTGAACTTTAGTCATTAAATTCACCATCAGAAGATATTTTTTCACGGCAAAAATGCTTTTATATTGGGGATTGTACGCAATTTTTTGAGTTATTATGGAAAGAGCAATACGCTCCAAAAAATACAGGAACCCTTCATCCAAAAATTACTTTTAGAGGTATTGGAAGATGATCGTTTTTACTATGCATTCGGCTTACTAAAAAGCCTACGTAAACGCCTAGAAATCAACACTACTATTATAGACATCACAGATTTAGGAGCAGGTTCTAGAGTACACAAAAGCAACCAACGAAGCGTAAAAGATATTCTAAAAACATCGGTCTCTCCAAGTTGGCAATGCGAACTTCTTTTTCGATTAGTTAACTTTTTGCAACCCAAAACTAAACTAGAATTGGGTACATCCTTAGGTTTATCCACCTTATATCAACACATGCCCAATACTTCGGCAACTTTATACACATTAGAAGGCTGCCCTAACTTAGCACAATTTGCTACCAATGGATTCAAAACATATAAAGCTAAAAACATCCATAGCATTGTTGGTGATTTCAAAGAAACATTACCTGATACTTTAAAAAAAATAGGCCAGCTGGATTATGCTTTTTTAGATGGAAATCACCAGAAACAACCAACTATAGATTATTTTGAACAATGCCTCCCCTATTGTCATAACAATACAGTTTTAGTCTTTGATGATATTCATTGGTCAGATGGTATGCAAGAGGCATGGGAACAAATAAAAAAACACCCACAGGTCAGTTCAACACTAGATTTATTCTATATGGGAATTGTATTTTTCAGGCAAGATTTTGAGCAGAAAGAACACTACACTATTATCAATTCTAAATATAAACCTTGGAAAAAATTACTTAACCACTAACCCCCTTTTACCCTATGTTTGGATTAATGCAACCAGAACATGCTTGTGGACAAGCAAAAGACAGCAATTATCGCCATCATCGCATGCACTATTGTGGTACCTGCAAAGCGATAGGACAACAGTATGGCCAAAAATCTAGATTAACGCTCAACTTTGATACTGTTTTTTTAGCAGAATTGCTCTCTCATTTATCCAATGAGAATACTCAAGAATGGGGAACAGCTCTACAGGCAATCAATAAATGTTTTACGATGCCTAAGGCTAATCAAAAAATGCCTTTTTCGCTAAAATACGCTGCTACTTCAAACATCTTGCTGACTGAACTTAAGATAAAAGACCATATACAAGATCATAAACAAAAACGTTGGAAACTAGCCAATTGGTCACTTTCTAAATCCTTCCCAAAGGCTAAAAAACAACTAACTGATTGGAATATAAATGTAAACCAGTTTTATGATTGGGCAGATCAACAAACTGAACTAGAGCAGGCTCCTGCTCCAATATTTGATTCCGTAGAGCAACAGCTACAACATTATGCTACACCAACAGCTCAAATGACTGGTTTGATATTCCAAGAAGCTGCACAAGTGTTAGAATTAAAGCACGATAATATAGCTCAAAAACTCTATCAATTAGGCTTAGCGTTTGGTCAGTTGGCTTATATTTTAGATGCTTTTGATGATGTAGAAAAAGATATTGCACAAGGACAATTCAATCCATTGGTACAATGGTATAAGCTTGATAAAACACTAACTCAAGAGCAAATAAATACTGTTCAAAATCTGATTTTAGAGCTAAAGAATTTTGTAGTAGAGCAATTGCAAAAACTAACACTAAATGAAGATTGGATAGCCGTTTATGCAGGTCGCTTGACCTCGAATGTCGCTACCCAAATCTATAAGGAACGTAAGATTCCTATCACAACCACAGAGGCTATAAAAACACGTTGGCAAGAGGCTAAGGAAAAAGCTATTCAGTTGACTTGTCAACCAAATAGTTTAGGGCAAAAGCTGAATTACTATGTTGTTTCTGTAGCTGTTTTCATGGCGCCCCAAGCCGCTCATCCTGTAGAGCCAAATGAGCGAGCTATGATTTGGAAGTCTTTGGCCATTTTTACAGTGATGCTGGCTACTCTTGGTTTAGCTGGGAAATTTGGTTTTGGACGAGTGCCCAAGTCTAGAATATGCAATTGCCAAAGAGCGTGTGAAGAATGTATGGGTAAATTATGTAAACTTGTCCTCTTTTTTATTTTACTCTTAGCCCTTTTAGCATTCCTTATTCTAGGTATTATAGGTTTGATCCTAGGTCCTTTAGCTATGGGAATTGTATTTATGTCTCTGTTTGTAGTTGGTCTAGTAGGTGCTTTCCTTTGGTATTTTAATGATGATGATTTGAGCAATTGCTAAGTACTAAGAGGACTCTCCTAGCAACAAATTCAACATAGGAACTACCTTTTTCACTCGCTCTTGATTGAGATAACTAGTACTTGCTAAAGCAGTAGTTACTGTTCCATTTTGGGCTAGTTGTAACATTTTTTCTCGTTCAGGAGGTGGGAAACTAGAGAATGTACGTCTAAGCACAGGCAACAATCGCTGAAAGTCTTCGCTACCTAAGGAGCTAACCCATTGATCAACAATGTTCCAAAGAACAGGGTTATGAATCAATAAAAGGCCACTTCCATGCAAAAATCCTTCTATCCAACCAGCAGAGCGCTGTATATCTGCTCCTTTTGACAAAGCAAAACTCATAGAATTGGCGACTTCTGTCACCTCAAATATTTGCCCATCCAATAAAATACGAACAGCTATACCTCTTATTAGACTACTAACACTATCTATATCTGACAGATATTGTAAGGTGCGATACCAAGTCTCTAGATGTACATCTTGATGCAACAAGGTTAAAGTTCTATTAAAAATTAAAACCTGTTGAAACATTGCCCGAGAGGAGTCATCATCTAAAGAAGTACAAGCAGAAGGCAAGGCTATACAAATACGAGGAATCATCTCATTCACTAGCTTTTCTATCATGGAAAGCTCTGTATTTCGAACATCTCCATAGCGCAGAATATTCACTAAAGTAGGTAAGGAACGCATTAAGTGATTAATATCCTTGGTTACAGCTGCCAACTCTCTTAGGTCTTGTACCAACTCATCTATAGCAACAGGCAAATGTGCTAAAATCACCTTTTCTAACAACTCTGTTAGGCCAACCAAAGAATCTACCTCAGCAGCTCTTCTTATAGCATAATTGGTAGCTGCACGTTCTACAGTGTTGCCCCACATACCTGCTTCTATTATATTCAATGCAAACTCAGGTTTCCACTGCATATTCCAATACTCATTCTTGGTTGTTAGCTCTCGTCCAGTAGAACGTTCGGGTTGCCCCCAATTTATATCCAACAGATTGAGTTGGTGCAAAAATTGACTTTGCTTACGGTCGTGTTCTAGCCTCAAATCCAAACCACCTTTGGGGCGTTGTGCAGTTGCCTTAAGCCACAAAGCTTCTGACTTTCGGTATTTAGTTAGTTTTAGTTTTTTGATTTTGGCTTCTATATCGCTCTGCAAGGGTACTATAGGAATATCTGCTGGCACTTCGCCCAAACGCTCTCCTACAATCAATTTGTTCTTAACCAGTTCTATCTGACTAACATCTCCTTCCGAAAAAATAGTCACTACAGCCTCAAATAACTCATCTATCCCAGGCAGTTCCACCCCTCTCAACACTGCTAGCGTTTCGGCTAAACGAACAGCCTCTATAACATGCGCAGAACTTGCACTCAAATCCTCTGATCTAAATAACTCTGCCACTCTTGCCATCCAATTGATAACTGCATCTTCATGCTGAAAGAACAGTAATCGGTACCAAGCAGGCGAAACAACCCCTGCACCATAACCACTTGCAGTAGCTATTCGCTCATAAGTCCAAGGAATCCAAGTTGCCTTTGTTTTTACTTTAGGAATACCCTTGAGTAGAGCATTATCTTCCTTGACTGTATAGTCCTCAACATTTAGGGCTGGTGTATGCCAAGCACCACAAACCACTGCAATACGCTGTTTTTTATCTTTTATCGCTTTTCTAATACACTTTCGCATTTGAGCTTCTCTTAGTAAACTCAAATAATCCTCTTGTCCTTTTAGTTCTGTACGAAGGGCTGTCATTAGGTCTTTGATTGCATCAAAAACATTAGCATCTCCCTTATGTTGTTCAAACATCACCTCCCACCATCGCTCACTATCTTCATAACCTGCCAATTGAGCCATATAGCCCAAAGGGTCATTAGCAATAGCTAATAAATCTTTGTCTTTTAGTTCCTCTTCAGGTTCTTGAGATTCAGCCAGTAGTTTTTCGGTCAAAGCCAAACGCATAGACTGTGCTAAATCCATACTTACTATAGGGATATTGCTATCTATAGCAAAATGGAGTGCTTGCCATTCGGGGGAAAATTCGGTATATGGATAATAAGCGGCTTGCTGTAAGTCTTTAGGATTATAAATCAAGACAGCTACAGGTGGAATCAATGCAGGATTAGAAATATACTGCACCACTTCATCTACCTCGGCAGGACTTTCTATCAATAGAATATCTGGCTTTAGTTCTTCTAAAGCTTTGACCAAACTCTTGGCAGAGCCTGGCCCATGATGTCTTATACCGAATAAATGTACGCTCATAATTATCCTCTCTTACTCTGACTTACCTGTATGTTCGTAAATACCCTCCTCAAAGTTATCAAACTCAATAGCTCTAGCTTCATATCTAGTGTTTAGCTCCTCTGTTGTAGAATAACCAACAGCGTTGATTCCTTTTTGAACTTCAGCACCATCTAGAGCAGCCTGCATTGGAGCAAATGATTGAAAAGCATTTTGATTTAGACCTTCAACCTCTGAACCCATAATTTTTTTATCACGCATTTCTTGCTCTACAATCTTATCACCTTCTGCCAACAATAATGACTCATCCATATAGTAACTAATATCTCCATCCTTAGCTTCACCTATAATGTTAAACTCCCAATAAGCAAAAACTTCATCATTTTCTAAATAGAAATGTATATACTGCTCTTGATGCCCTTGATTTTCTCCTTGATCATACTTTTTTTGATACTCTAACACCTTCACCGCTCCTTCTTCATTACGATAGAAAGTAAATATAATGGTATCTTTCTTTTCCATAATTTCCCAAAGAGAGGTTTTAGCCTGTTCTTTTTTCAAGTTAGCCTTAGACTCTTTTAGTGTCAAATATTTTTGGCGGAGAGGCGAAGTTGTTTTAGTTTCTGGCTCAGGATCATTTTGTCCTTGAGGTGTTGTTGATTCTGTATTCTCAGTTGTATTTCCTTGGCATGCTACTAATCCCAAAACAATTAGGAGTGTATAAGCAGATTGTAATAGGCTCATTAGTTTAAAGTTTGTAATTAGAAAAAGTGCTTTTGGCATATTAGACTTATTGCGACAAGTCTGTTATTCTACTTCTTTGAATGCTCTATAAAGATCTGACCAGCCTTTACGTTCCTTAACTACAGTCTCTAAATACTCTTTCCAAATTTCGCCATCTTGAGTTGGATCTTTTATCACAGCCCCAACTACACCTGCCGCCATATCACGTGCTTTAAGCGCTCCATCCCCAAAATGTGCAGCTAATGCTTGACCACTGTTAACCACAGATATGGCCTCTGCTGTACTGAGTGTTGCAGAAGGTACTTTTAGTTTAGTTTTACCATCTGTTGTTTTGCCTTGACGCAACTCTCTAAACATAGTTACCAAACGCTCTATTTCTTTTATAGGTGCTAATTCTGCTGGTATTTCTAGAGATTTGCCTAAGGTATCTACACGTGTTTTTACAATTTTCACCTCCTCTTCCAAACTTGAAGGCAAAGGCAATACAACTGTATTGAAACGACGTTTCAAAGCGCTTGACAATTCATTGACCCCTTTATCTCTATCATTGGCAGTAGCAATAACATTAAAACCTCGTTCAGCCTGAATTTCAGAACTTAATTCTGGAATAGGTAATGTTTTTTCAGAAAGAATAGTAATCAAGGTATCTTGAACATCAGAAGGTACCCTTGTTAGCTCCTCAACACGAACCAGTTTGCCCTGTTGCATCCCTTCCATGATAGGTGAAGCAACTAAAGCATCCGTAGAAGGTCCTTTAGCCAACAATTGTGCATAATTCCAACTATAGCGCAGTGCATCTTCATTCATTCCTGCAGTTCCTTGCACCAAAAGTGTAGATACTCCCGAAATTGCTGCAGCTAGGTGTTCACTTACCCAAGTTTTAGCAGTTCCTGGCACTCCCATTAGCAATAAGGCCCGATCTGTAACTAAGGTAGCTACAGCTATTTCTATCACTCTCTTATTCCCAAAGTACTTAGGCTCTATCTCTACCCCATTTTCTAAGGTTCCCCCCATAATATAGGTCACTACTGCCCAAGGCGAAAGATTCCAATTGGTAGGTCTAGGCTTATCATCTACCTCTGCCAAAGCTTTTAGCTCGTGTGCATAAAGGTTTTCAGCATGTGGCTTGATGATATTGGGTGCTGTTTTTTTCTTTTTAGCCATAGTTCGCTATAGTATGCTAATGATTTAATGTGCTGATTTATTAAAAAACAAACTTATTTCTCTGCTAATGTAATTATTTTGGTACAGACATTCGCAAAAAAATGATTAATTTTAACCGCTAACTAAAATTCTCTATTCGCTATACACATAGAGTAGTAAAAGTGAATAGACAATCAGACTCACCACCTGTATCCAAAAGATATAAATCCAAAAAACATTCTGAGAATAACGTTCTGTTTTCAACCCTAAAAAGGATACAATTCCTTCTATTAGTCCCATGATAGAAACCATAACTAGCATCACCCAATAAAGTACAGATACATAAGTAGACCAATAGGTAAATTCCTCGTCATCAATAACGACTTCTGCCAGATATGGATGCGCCCAAGCAATAGCGATAGCTGCAATTGGCAAAATAGACCAATTGGCAATCTTCATTCCTTTTATCCAATCTATTTTGGGCTTCTTTTTGGGAGGTTTTTCTTCTTCAAAAAAATCAAGTGGGGTGTTTTGCATGATAAGTTGCTATTTATCTTTTGCGCCCCAAACACCTATTTGTGTAACTTTGGTTGATGGTTTTATTTTTGATTCATCAATTTTGTAGGTATGAAAATGTGTGTCTAAGCGAAAGGCCAATCCACCTATATTAGTGTTGGTCCAACCTTCAATTTCGCTACCATGAGTTTCAGCATTTGGGTAGGTATTTTTCAAATCAGCAAAAGTGGAGTTCACTCCAATGCCTTCCTCTGTTTTGTATAAAGGTGAGTATATTTCCATATAACCAATCAAATCACCTTCCTTATAAGTATTCTCATCATTTTCAGAGAACACAAAACCTATTTTTTCTTGATTTTCGTCCAATAAATCATATCCAGGAAATGAACCTTCTCCATTTTCTTGAACTGCCTTTTTTAGATACTTCTCATGCTGCTTTGCAGAATCTCCTATTTTGATATTAAGAAGGCCATCTTCCGTGACTAAGTACTTATTTACAAGTTCTGGATCTGGCAATTCTTTTTTGGTTGTGGCTGTAGTATCAAGCGTTTCACTTGTAGTATCTACAGTGGTTGTTTCTGGATTTTTAGGAGTATTCGTTGACTCATTACAAGACATAACTCCTACTATTCCTATCATAAAACCTATAATCGCTGTCTTTCCCATTTTTTATATTTTTACTTTCTTTAATAACAATTTTAATTTATTACTATCAACACAAGTCTAGTAAGCAATAAGCTCCAAAAAAATAAACCCTATAAAACCTATGTTGGTCAAAAAAAGTGCTAAGGGGTATTCTACATCAGGATATGTTGGAGATATAATTTTTGTAACTCTTAATACTGTCATAATAGCCCAAAGGACTAAAAAAGCAAGAGTTGTAGCTATTGTAATCCACAAAGCATAAAGGAATGTTAGACTCATAAGCTCCCCAAACAAAGAACCATTACTTCTTAAATTGAAGGTGCAACCTATAATCAATATTATAGCAGGGAATATTGGCCAATTTGCTTTTTGTACCCATCTAAACCACCTCTCTTCCGTCTTAGGAGGCTTCTCCCTTCGCTCTGGCTCAAAATAATCTAAGGGGTTTTCAGACATAATTTATAACTAAATATGCGAATCAAGAGCTAAACGTCTTTAATTTAAGTAATGAAGCAGCAATTCTACCGAATATATGAACTAGAAGTCCCTTAAGTGATCGAACTTTTGCTGCTCGTTGAATATCTGTGTGTTCAATAAGCCAATTGAAAAAAGATTCAATTGGTTGTCGAGTTTTTGAAACAGCTCTAGAATATAAGTCATCAGCAGTTTTATGTCGCTGTTTGTCTTCTAAAGGCTGCCCTTTTTTATATTTTATAGGAGTAATTAATTCTCCTCCTGATTCGATAAATAGTTCTTTTAACTTTTTGTCACTAAAAGCTTTATCTCCAAATACGATTCGATTAGGAACTAGTCCTAACAACTGACGCTGGGCTTGTAAATCATGCTCCGATGCTGGACCTAATTGCAAAAATTCCATTATGGGAAGAGCACCTTTGCGATGAAAGCCTATACCATGCAATTTTACACCATAAAAGTACATTTTCTTGGTTGAATTATACCCTTTGTCACAAAGCTCTCTAGCTACTTTACCTACTCTATTGCCTTTGCATGTTATTATAGGCATAGAATCCGTTAGTGATATCATCGACTGATTATCAGCTTGATTTGAATACTTAGCCAGTAAAAGTTCTGCTAAAACAGGAAATACGGAAGCCAATCGATTCAAACGAGCATTATAGGCCGTATAGCTTGGTAAAGCAGGGAAACAATCTAGCCAATGATGAAAAATATAATCATAAGTGTCTTTTACCCGGAAACGTCGTTCATAAGTTAAAGAGAATAAATAAGTAGTCAATAGTTCTTGATCTGTAAAATCAGGTTCAGCTTGATTTTTAGTATGGCGCATACAATGCCATTTTAATTCTTCTTCGTATATTTCACAGACGTAGAAGTAGAGTTGTATGAATTGTAGAAGTCGCATTCCTCAAATTTACAAAATTCGCTTCTACTTTTTATTTAGCTCTTGATTCGCAT
>JAAEPD010000094.1 GCA_024222455.1 Aureispira sp. | reverse complement strand
TAATGCTTCGGCAATTGTGCAGCGCTTTGTTGCTAAAAATAAACAGTCCTATATGTTGATGCGTGGAGATCTAATGCAGGACAATATTCGTTATGAAAGTATTCTTATTAGTTCCTTGGACGCTACCGAGACCTATGGGGCTACAACCGATAGTACGGGGAAAGTGGCCTTTATGGTGCCGAATATCTATGAGATGGATTGCCCCCAAATTTTTGTAGATTGGGTGAAAGAACGGGAATAGTTTTTTTGTTTTTTGGCTGTGCCCTTTCATTGCATTTCGCTGCGCTGCATTTCATTTCAGGTCGCTACGTCCGCTAGCTCGCAGGTCTGCTCGGCCCTTCGCCCTATCGGGCTTGGTCTGCTGCTGCGCAGCACTAGCTACCATCGCTCACAGAAAAAGCATTTCTTGGAACGCTGTTTTTTCAACAAGCGCTTTGGGGGTGAAAGAAGTGGTAAGCAAAGAGGTCCTATCAGGGCAAACGCATCTAAATTTGTAAAATTTTCTCTCTATATTTGTCACTCCTAGCGGCTTTAAGCCGTTTACGGTTCTTACTAATTTTAGTCTTTTCTTGATTGAGGAGATTGAGAACTATTTTACGAATCAGCGCAAAGTTTTCTGCTGCTTCGCCTTGTCTTTTTCTACTAAGGTCTTCCCTGAATAGCACATCCAGTGACCAATGTAGTTGGTTCTCAATACCCCAATGACCTCTTACCAAACGGTTAAAATGCTTTGCATCCGTTTTCAGGGAAGCCACATAATAGCGAGTATTTTGCTCTACCTTACCAGTTGCTAATAGCTCTCGACTGCATTCTATTTGAACTAGACTTTGCAAGTCTTTCCAATCGCCTGCCATAGGTATTAAATCTAAATCATGGATTACTCTACAGGTTCGTATCTCTAATCTACCATGATCTTTATCTACCCAAACATCTTCATTATCAGGCTCTAATTGCTCAAAACTACATTCAACAGATTTAAGTAAGTTCTTTTGATTCCCTTTCAATCCAAGTATATAGTTCGCTTTTTTCTTTTTGATTTGAGTTGCTATATCTTTTTGACAGCCCATTGCATCTATGCTAATCACGCAGCCTTCTAGCTCTAGTAAATCTAATAGTTTAGGAATTGCAGTAATTTCATTACTCTTTTCTGCTGTCTTTACTTGCCCTAAACACATCGAGACTTCACTACACCAAGCACTTACTATATGAACTGTTTTTTTACCTGCGTCTTTGCTACCTTTTATTGTTTTCCCATCTAGGTTTATTAAACTTCCACTTGGCAATTCACTAATAGCACTAACCCAATTTATAAAACATTCATTGAAATCCTCTTGATTAATTTTACTCAGCACCCTATTTAGTGTATCATGAGAAGGTGTTCCTGCTGTATAAGGATAGTATTTACGTAACCAACTAAGTTTATCTGCTCCAAAATCTGCAACCTCTTCCCAACTTTCTGAGCCACTTATTACTGCACTTATTGCTAGAAAAATAATTTCAGGCAAAGGGTAATACTTTGTCCTATTTACTCTAAAGTCTTTTAAACCAGCAAAATATGAATCTATTTTTTGTAAGGGATTCTCTTCCATAAGATTTTCTTTGTAAGATATAATTCTTTTAATACCTAACCTAATTTAGATGCGTTTGCCCTATGTGTAGATGCGGCTTACTACGGGCATGGCCTCGTTGAGTAGCATTCGCTTAGAGCAGTTGGGGTAGGCCAGTAGGCAGTCCTCTACACTACAGTCGCTGCTATTATAAATCTGAAAAGTCGTTGCAAAAAACTTGAAGCCCTCTACTTTTACAAAGCTACTATTAAGAAGCTCTAGCGCATAACTTTGCTCCTTGCCTAGAATGCTTTTTC
>JAAEPD010000093.1 GCA_024222455.1 Aureispira sp. | reverse complement strand
GCTTGGGTGGACGCTTTTCGTTCCCTACTAATTCGATTTGAGACTTCTGCTCAAAACTGGATTCAAGCCCACTACTTAGTTTTTGCTATGATTTTTCTTAAAAAATATCTCACATTAACTTTTAGTTTTTAAATCACTTCAATGTAAAAATGTATGCCGGAGAAATTATGCACCTTGATTTTAGGCAATTTTAAACATAAAAAAAGGTGCAACCTTGTGATGCACCTTTTTAGAATGAAAACTCTGAAAAACCTAATAAATAAAAGTTGACTGGGTAGTCTTACAAAATGTGTGTGTGAATTTTAAGGTTTAGTTTATTAGGTATATATAAATGAAAAACAATTTTTTTTAGAAACAAGGCGCATCCCCTCAGACACGCCTTGGAATGAAAACTCTGAAAAACCTAACAAATAATTGATTTTGGGTATTCTTAAGTGTATAAAAAAAGTGGTGGTGTTCTAAATTTTATTTTATTCTGCTAAATTGGCATAATGCTCTGCTTTCCTATCATTTCCCATTGTAGTATACATATAACTAATAGCAGAATAGATCTCAGAAGATGGGTGTTTTTGTTCTAGTTTCATTGCAAATTCTTCTGCAATATCATAAATTGCATCATTCCCTGTTTCATCACCCATATCCATAATCGTTGCTAACATCTCAACTAGAAATTCGTCTTTTTCATCATCATTTAGAAATAACGATTCAGGAATAACAACATCACATCCATATTGACTAATGGCTTTAGCAGCTGATACATAATCCTCTATATCATCATAATAGCCTACTAGTGAAGCAAGAGCCAAGAGTTCCACTTGATCATTATCAAAATACTCTTTGATAACTACCATATTTTGCTTATACATTTTTTGTATATTCTTACGATCAGAAGATTCTTCCATAGCTCTAGAAATCCTTGCTTCTAATGCATCATACTTAGCATCATCTACATCTTCCTCTCCTAATGTATTTATCATTAGATCTTCTACTCTTTTAAATTCCTCTAAAGGCAACCCTGCTATTCCTTCTGCTACAATATCTAAGGTCAATAATAGACCTGTTTCTGTTTTAGCATCCTTAGTCTTGATAAATTTGGCATATTCTCTCTCAAAAGCTCCATCACCGTCTACAGCCAAATCGTATAACCAATCACATTTTTCATCTAAGGTTCTTTCCTTATCATCATCATTATCATCTATAACAATGTCATCATTATTGCCTCCATTGTTGTTGTTTCCTCCATTATTAATCACCTTCTTTTTGGCTACCGATAAAGCATCTTTACCCTCATCTATAAAGGCATCTACATCTGTCAAAGCACCACCAATGGTATGAACCAATTTACCTGTATGATCTAAAAACAACATAGTTGGATAACCATCTACCTTATATTTGCTGTTGAATTTTTTGCCCATAGGATGGGTATCATAAAGCTTAGTGCTTATAAAATTAGCGTTGTAAAACTTGCCTGCTTTAGAAGTCGAAAACACCTGTTTATCTATAACCTTGCACCAATAGCACCAAGTAGCGGTCATATCCACCATTATTAGTTGGTTGTTGGTCTTTGCTTTTTGTGTCAATTTTTCCCAATCAAACTTCTCAAATTTGATTTGAGCAAATAGTGAGCTGTTTAGTACTGTTAAGCACAGTACTACTACTAAAAATGTGTACTTTTTCATAGCCTTAAATTTGTGTGTTTCTGTGATATTTTTTTCTAAGAATCTAAGATATTCTATTCTACTAAAATTATCTCAAATAGATTGTAGAGTTAGTCCTTTTTCTTTTTGTAATAACTCTCTAACTTAATAGTCATATTGTACTTACTTAAATTCAAAGCCTGTGCCAACTTTTGTATTTCAATAAAAGAAATATCAACTTTAATTATTTTATTTTCAATATATTAAAAATATTATTATTTAATATACTTAATAAAACAATCTAATTATTTAGTAAGTTGTAATTACCAGAAAAATACATTAATTCCGAGGTTGGCTTGTACTCCTGCCAAGACATCAAAATTAGGTACGGCATAAGAATATCCGCCATCAATAGCAATAGAAAAATTTCGTGAATCATATAATCGGACACCAAGGTAAGGTTTGATCTGGAAGGCATTGCCTCCCTCTCGTTGGTGGATGCCTCCAAACTCTAACCCAAAGAATGGAATTAAGAATTTACGTTTGGGGGCTTTCTCGAAGGAAAAATTAGCGCCAAAAGCATAATTAAACATATCGCCCATTTCTTTTTGGCTACTCATATACCAATTGAAACGGCCATAAATTTTGAAGCGTCCAGGGCCTGCATGAGCAAGGTTAGCAGCCTCATAAAATACAAATTCGGTAGAAACACCATGGAAGAGTCCTAAAGTATCCATTCTTTTAGGGACATAAATACCATAACCAACTCCAAGAGTCAAATAGCGTTCCCACTCATAACGAACATCGGTATCATCAGTATAACCATAACCATCATAGTACCCATAATCGGTGGTGTCTGTTTGTGCAGTACTAATATTTATACTAACTAATGTGATAATGACTAATGCAAACCATTTCATAATACTGTGTGTTTTTAATGTTTAAATAAGTTGTGGTGAATTAAAACTTAAACATGCTAACATCTCCCTAGATGTAAGTCATTTCTTTTTTGGTGTGTGACCACTTTAAAATTAAACAACTATTCAATCTAATTCAAACTGCGTGCCAAAAATTAAACAACTGTTCAATTTTAATTCAAAATAACTTTACTCACTATATCAAAAAATACAAAAACTATATCCATAATCTAAAAATATAGAAAGGTTACATTTTTATTTGGAACAGGAAGCACATTTGGGTTTTAGCCCCAATAATAGAATCCAAGCTCAAGCAATACCCCAATTATACACAACCCAAAATAAACAAGATAAGCAAGCCAGTCTCCCCATTGCTCCATTTCTGTTTTAGGTTTTATAGCATAACAGACTAGTTTAAATTTATAAAAAATGATAATTCCCCAAAAAACAGCTCTCAATACACCACTAAAACCAACAAAAGGATTGAGATATAATAGATAGGTTGTTCCCAAAGGTATAATAATCGAGAGCGCCAATAATCCAGTAAATAGAAAAGTACCAGGAAGCTCTTCCCATTCCCAAGAACCATCAAACTGCTCAGAGATAATCCCCCTAATTAATGGCAAGATATGTATGGAAAACAACAATTGAACAAGTAATATCCCTCCTATAATAACATAGTTAAACTCCATAATTCTCCTTTTAATTAAATGATTATTCAATTAACAAAAGGCAAACAATCCGAATTTTTTATTAGTTCCATTTATAACATCACAACGCTTTCCAAAAGCAGACCATTAGTCAATAGTCTCTTGATTATCAAACCTAAATAAATATTAAAAATATTAGCTTAAAGTCCTAGCTTAGTCGCATAAGTATACATCTTTTCCTGTTCCTTTTTAGAATAGAATAAAGCAGTAATTCCATTGATTGCATTCTTGCCCTTTTGCGTAAAAGCAAATAAATCGCCTTGATGCTCCATTAGTTTATTCTCTATTAAAAACTGCATTTCATCAGTATAAAGCTCCTCCAATGTCTTCCCTATTCTGTTGTGGAAATGTGTCTTGTGAATATATCCAAAATAGAAAGCTACTGAAATCATTTTGGCAGCCATCTCCTCTTCTGGTAAAATATAAAAGTCTTGAATAGGGAAATGCCCCTTCTCTATCCATTTCTTATAACCGCTTAAACGCTTAGAAGCAGCTCCCTGATTGTAGTACAAAGATGAATGAGAATAAGACTGCGAAGCCACTCCCATTCCTAAATAAGGCATCCCTTCTATCACTCGTTTGGTCAAATAAGCACTTGTTCCGACATCTCCTTTTACTCTACTAAAGGTATTCTTGCCCAACTCTGCATTGTAGCCAGCTGCTGTCAAGAAATAATAAGCCATCTTATACTGACGATTCACTTTCACCAAATCTACATCAACCGCCTCATGTTCCAATTTGGTGTCTTTATAACGGTTTCTATACAAGGTAACATACTCAGGGTTGAGCTGTAGCACAAACTCTAGAGTAGCCATAAAACTCTCATCAGTCTGTTTCAAGAAACCATACATCACATCTATATTGAAGCGTTCAAAACCTGCTTTTCGAATATTTTCTTTTGCATTATAATACATACGTGTAGAGCCATGACGTTCAAACTCTGCCAATAGCTTAGGGTTGATCGTTTGCACTCCCATACTAATTCTATCTATCCCCAACTCTCTAATTCCTTTGATTTTCTCGGAGTCTTTAGCGGCTATTCTTGGAGTAGTTTCTATACTAACATCTCCAACAGCATCATCTCCAAAATTTTTGACTAAGCCATTCATTATTCTACCCAAGTTGCTGACAGAAATGGCTGATGGAGTACCGCCTCCTATATCTAAACCATGAATAATCTTAGGACTCAAAGCTGCTCCAAACTTATCAATCTCTTGCAAAAGTAGCTTAACATACAACTCTTCTTGAGCTGCATCATCTCCCGTAAAAACAGCATACTCACAAAATTTACATCTCCGCATACAAAAAGGTATATGCACATACAAACCTAATGCATTTACCTTTTCCCATTCTTCCACCACCAAACGATCAACTTCATCTTTACCCTTAATTTTGTACTCCTGAAAAGATCTAGGAGTTATTGGATAAGCTGTATTTGCATAATGATGCATATCTAATCCTCTTTGAAATACCTCTTCTATTTTTCTCATGATCTATGTTTTATATAGTTATATTATATTAGCAAAACAGAGTTTGTTTGTTTTTTAAACTATGCTTTGCTTACTTTTTAAACTAAGTCATTTTCACACAGAACATACTAAAGTCTAAAAGGGTTCCCTTTAGGTCAAAAGTCTACTAAAAAATTATTTAAAAATGTGGATGCAGATCAAGGAGTTCGATCTCAAAAACAAGAATGCTGTTGGTAGGTACATTATCCAAACTAGTGCTGCCATAAGCCAAACGAGAAGGTAAAACAACTAAAACCTGCTCCCCCAATGCCATTTTAGTCAATACTAATTGTAAACCAGCAATAGCCTCATCTATAACTATTTTTTCAGAAGAGGCGCTATCGGTTTCATGAATAACAGTATCATCCAAAAGAGAGGCTTTGTAGTTCACTGTTGCTTCTATTCCTTTGTTTAATACCGCTTTTATGATAGGAGTACCATCTGTTTCACTTATTTTTTTGTAATAAAATAGATAATACCCAGCCTCTGCATCTTGCACCGCTGTAATCCCCTTATTAGCTAAATAGTTTTCTATCAATAGCTGTTCATCAGCATCAATTAGCTCTTTTTTGCAGCTAGAAAGCAAGAAAAAAGATATAGTTAATATAATCAGCAGTTTGATATTCATCTGAATTAAAAAATTAATAGAACTGTACAGAAAATTAAGGAACCCAACAAGAGTAAATATAAGGTAAAAGGCAGAATTTCTTTGGCTTTTAGGCCAGTTATTCCCAATAACGGCAATGCCCAAAAAGGTTGCAGCATATTGGTCACTTGGTCACCATAACAAAGTGCCATAATACTTTTCTCGATAGGAACACCTAGATTTTGAGATGCTTCTATCAAAATAGGTCCTTGTACCAACCATTGGCCTCCTCCACTTGGCACAAATACATTGACCATTCCTGCCGAAAAGAAGGTAAATATAGGAAAGGTTGTTGAGTTAGAAATCTGCACAAATACATTAGACAACACATCCACTAAGCCTGAACTCATCATGATTCCCATGATACCTGCATACAATGGAAACTGAATCATAATTCCTGCCGAACCACCTATAGCCTCACTCACTGCTTGGTTAAACTTTTTGAAGCTACCATGCAACAAAATAGCTAAACCAAAGAGCATAAATATAATGTAGTTAGGATTGATAAATCTAAACTGCCAATCAAAGCCAGCGCCATCTATCCAAATAGGTTTTATCAAAACCTTGTACAAACCCAAAAAGACCATTATACCTCCTAATCCCCAAGCCAAATAGGGTGAGTAATCTAGTCGTTCTGCACCTTCAGGCATCATATCTTCTTTGCCCAATAATTCTGCACTATCCAATATTTCATCAGAACTTACTTCATTTGATTTATCATCGATATGAGAAGGCCTTAGTCGAATAACTGTTGGTGCCAATCGTTTTCCCATCCAATACATTCCTAAAGGTACTAACAAGAGCAGTAAGGCCATACAGACCAAGTTCATAGTAGAAAAAATAGTATTATTGAAAGTAACTACTCCAATCTGTTCTGCAAACTTATGTGCCTCTTCAGCAACAGCCAAAGGTGCTGAACCAGATAAACCTCCATGCCAAACCATCAGACCAGAATAGCCTGCTGCTCCAATCAAAGGATAATTAAGCGGAATATTATTTTCTTCGGCATGCTCCCCTACTTTTCGAGCAAATATAGCTCCTAAAACCAGTGCTAAGCCCCAATTGAACAGCGCAACAAATACACTTACCAAAGTCACTATATAAGCGGCTTTAGCTGTGCTTGTGCAATACTTAACCAAACTCTGTATAGCTGTATTGGCAGGGCGTGTAAGTGCTAAGACATGGCCCAACACTAAAATCAACATCATTTGCATAGCAAAGGTCAAAAACTTAAAAAAGCCTCCTTCCCAATAGCCTAAAATTTCGATAAGATGCAACTCATCCGTTTTAGAGTCAGTCAGCAACAAGGCCAAAACAACTGTAAAGGCTGTGAGCAAAATAGCTATGGTAAATGGACTTGGCAATACCCGTTGAGCTGTTTGGACAAATTTTTCGGCAAATGACATTTACTAGAGATTTGGATATGAATCGATTTGAAACTCTAAAATACTAGAATTCTAGCAAAAGAAAAATCCCAACTAGCTTTTGCTAAAATTGGATATCGATTTGGATATAATAGAAGAACTAAAGCAACAATAAAATTTATTACAAAAAGAGAATACATTTCTTTATCTTTAGCAATTAAATTAATTCTAATTTTTGCTAAAATCCTTTTCAAATAAAAAATTAAAACCCATGCAACAAGCCAACCAACAAGAGGTAGAAAAACTAAAATCTCTAGCAATTGATTACCTCAAAAAAACTAAAAACAGCACTGATGAACAGATATTAGTAAGTATCAAAAGAATGAAGAAAATCGTTTTGATCACTACCAAAGTTTTAGAAAAATACTACGGTGCAGATAAGTTTGGTACAATAAAAAGGGAGCAAGGAGGAACAAAAGAACAAAATACAGCTCACTCAATGACAATAGCCAACTCAGAAGGCATCTCCAATTCATTTATTGATAGTCAACCTGAAGATTGGCCTATACCAACTTTTGTAGAGCTATTTCAACCTATGGGCACCTCTCTTTCTGAAGAAACAGGCATGATCAAGTCTGATATGTTTTGTTGTATTATTGGAAGCATAAAATCAGACCAAGATCCTACTGCATCTGAGGACTTTTTTACCATAACTAAACATAGGCAAACTGCTGCTAAAATAAAAGAAGGAGATAGTGGTAACATCACCATATTTTTAGGTGTAAAATATGTAGAACAACGTACCACGCCAACTACATATAGTACCAAATTCCCTCTCTATAAACAGGAGGTGTCTCGAAAAATGGAATTTCAATATGGTTTTGAAGATGGTAACCTTACTATCACTTATGCCAAAGCCAGTAAAGCTAATCCTACCGATAGCCAAGGGATTACCTTCAAATTAACAGATTTTGAAGAGAGTGCTCAAGATAATAATTTATCCTTCTCTTTTAAATTAACACATATCGAAATTGCTCCTGGACATACTTTCTTTGGGAATGACTTTGAACAAGAATGGAACTATACAGTTCTTTTTGATTTAGAGTAATAAGATTATACATAAAATCTAAAAAGGACTAAACATATGCTAAAATCATCCTTTTATAAGAGTCTATTTCTAATAATAAGCTGCCTTTTTTATGGATGTACAGAGCCTTGTATAACAATACCTAATAATGCTTATAGAGGAAGTGATATAGCTATTAATCACGACAACAATCCTCGTGAAGATCTAAGAAAATATACAGGAAAACTAGACATGATACAGGGAGAAGAATTTTCCGATAAAAATATTTTAGTTTTAAACACTTGGATTGATAGTTTACTAAATGTTGACAATGACTTTAAATTCATTCATATCAAGCATTTTTCATGCAAAAACAGTATAAACAAGGATGAAAAATATAAGCAACTTGTCCATAAAAGAATGGATCAATACGAAAAGTTGATTAGCCAAATTAATAGCGAAAAAAATCGTTACCCAATAACCTTGATTCTAAAGAGTTATCATCCATGTGAAAGCGACGACAAGATTGATTACCTAGAAATTAGTGTTCGAGAACTCAAAAAACCTTATCAAAAACCTGTCACCCCTGATGGTTATATGATAGAAACAGCCTTCCAAAGAGATTTGGTAACAGATACTATTATAGAAGCATATGTAACTGTAGATTCTCTAACAACTTTTTTATTAAAGAAAAAAGGCCCTGTAAAGGATTAAGTTTCAAAAAAGATGAAAAATATGTTTCGATCATTATTTAATATTAGTTTTTTCTTAGTGGCGCTTTTCTTTTATTCTTGCTCTTCATCCTCAGAAAAACCTTGCATCAAAAGAGTAGATGTTACAAGCATAGAAGAAGAAAGTATTCGTAGTTATGACAAAGATCTCCCTCTAAATTTCACAAAACATATCTTAAGATTAGATCTTACAGAAGGAAAAGAAATGCCCAATAATCACATTGTAATATTACAAGATTGGGTAAACAAGTTGCCTAAAGGCCCTACTGGTGAAAATTTTGATCATGAATATATGCTAATTCATCTACAATATTTCTCCTGCCAAAAAAGTGAAGAATATGGTGAGCTTATTCATAAAAAAATGACTAAATTCGAAGAACTTATTACGGAGCTTAATGGTAAGACTAATGATTATCCTGATGCCTTGATTTTGAAAAGTCAGCACCCTTGTGAACAGGAAGATAAAACTTCTGACTATATTGAGTTGAGCATTCGAGAGATCAAAAAAACACATATCCCCCCCATGACCAATAACAACGAAATCAGAACTACAGTAAAAAAAGATTTAATGGCAAATGAAATAATAGAAGTATCCGTAGTTGTAGATTCTACAATCTATGCATTCTATAAAGAAAATAGTAAGTAGGCATTCACAAAAACTAAAGAAGCTCTGTAAACGTTAGTTTACAGAGCTTCTTTTATCTATCCTAAAGATTGTATTTTATCTATTTAACAGTAGACAACATATCCGTACGAACAGGTTCTACCCATCCATGAGTATCTTCTGCATTTCCTGTTTTGATATCAGTCAATAGTTTTTTGACCATTGGACCAATTTTTCTACCTTCTACAGGAGGCAAAGTATAAGTTACATCTTGGTAACTCAACTCTCCTACATCAGAAATAACTGCTGCAGTACCTGTACCAAACATTTCTTTAAGTTCACCAGCTTTGTGTGCCTCAATAATTTCAGCAATTTCGATTGGACGCTCTTCTACTTTTATGCCTTTTTCTTTTAGCAAAGCAATAACGCTGCTGCGAGTGATACCAGCCAAAATACTATCACTAGTAGGAGGAGTCAATACAGTATCTCCGATCACTGCAAAAATATTCATAGTACCACATTCTTGTAGGTATTTGAACTCTAAGCCATCCAACCATAAGATTTGGTCATAGCCCATTTTCTTAGCAATTGTAGCAGGTTTGATAGTTGCAGCATAGTTTCCAGCAGCCTTAGCATAACCTGTTCCACCAGGAAAAGCACGTACATATTTTTGAGCAACCAAAATACTTACAGGTTTAGTATAATAAGGGCCTACAGGACCTGTGATTACCATAAACTTATATCGCTCAGAAGCACGTACACCCAACCATTCATCTGTTGCAAACATAAATGGTCGTATATATAAAGCACTTCCTTCATCTTCTGGAATCCAGTCTTTATCGATTGCCACTAAAGCATTCACCGCATTCAAATAGATTTCAGCTGGAACCTCAGGCATGCCTAAACGATCAGCAGAACTATTGATTCTATCAACATGCTGGTCTGTTCTAAAAAGCATTGGCTCACCAGTTTTAGCATTGAGATTGGCTTTCATACCTTCAAATATT
This sequence comes from Aureispira sp., assembly GCA_024222455.1. GTDB lineage: Bacteria > Bacteroidota > Bacteroidia > Chitinophagales > Saprospiraceae > JAAEPD01. Next base: position 12,349 of record JAAEPD010000093.1, on the reverse strand, counting down.
GCCTGCCCGTAGTGCAATGCCATCATAGAAGGAGCAAAAGAGATAGGACCATAAGGCTCTATTTTACAATTCTGCCACTTGCCATCTATATATTCAGCGGTAAACATATGATCAGAAAACGTGCGTCCAAAAGGTAAGGATGCTAAATCTAAACCTGGACGTCTAGAATTTTTAGTTAAACTTATTTCGATCGGGTACTCCATAACTTTGCGTTTTTGGAAGTTAATGATGAAGAAACGCCATAATCTAAATGCCTTCAAAAAGCTTTTAGCCTTATTAGCAATTTCCGCTTTTCTACTATTTGGTTTATATTTTGGGGTTATGTGGGAGTGATTATGCTATAAAAGTAACAAAATTTCGTGAGAAATAAAAATACCAAATTTTACTAAAAACTTAGCAATGCCAAAACCTTTTAATCGGAATAAAATTTTGTCACTAAGTATAAGCCAGTGAGCGTATAACATTCTGCATTTAACAGAAATTGCAGAATAATATTTCATTCTGCAAAGGTAAAAAAATATTAAAAAACTCTATATTTCTTAGCTAAAAAACTTTCAAAATCTTATTTTTACAAAAAACAAATACTAAATGCTTCCTAATAAAGATTTCTTTGATTTCAAGGTTTATCCTATGCCCAATCTTAACGATAAGCATCAATTGCAGCTTAGTGGCGAGAATGCAAAAAAAACATTAGTACTTTGCAAAACGATAAATACAGACTTAGGTGCTTTTTTAAGTAAGATTTTGTCCGCTGTTAAATATAACATGGAAAAAGATGTTGCTTTATATAATGGTGCATCACTCCCCTTTCTCCCCTCTTTTGTCCAATTCAAAAAAACTATAGACTTCGATAATTTGTTATGTTTTGGATATGCTCCCAAAGATTTGGGACTACACATACAAGTTGCTGCTTACCAAAAGACCGCATGGCAAGACCATCAGCTTTTGTTTAGCCACGATTTGCCCAACATAATGGACAATCAACAACAAAAAAAAGCACTTTGGGTAGCTTTGCAACAAATGTTTTAGAACATGTTTAAAATCAGAACTCAATGAAAACAGTTATACTTGGAGCCTCTCCTAATGCTCATAGATATGCTTACAAGGCTGTTCAACGCTTAACAGCCAAAGGTCATGAAGCTATTCCTGTAGGTATCCGAAAAGGAAATATAGAAGGTATAGACATTGTGCAAGGCAAACCAGCTTTGGAGGGTATCCACACCATTACTTTGTATATAAATCCAACTATACAAGAAGATTATTTTGATTATATTTTGAGTTTACATCCAAAAAGAATTATTTTTAATCCAGGCACTGAAAATCCTAAATTCTATAAGCTTATCCAACAAGAAGGGCCTTCTATAGAGATTGAAGTTGCTTGTACTTTGGTTATGCTTGCTGCTAATACTTATTAAGATTTTGATTATAGATGCAAACTATTGTATCTTAACCAACATAACTCATAAAAAACACTGACCAATTATGGCAAAAATTCTGATTATAGACGATGAACCAAGTATCCGTAACATCTTGCGTGATATTTTAGAGATGGAAGATTATAAAGTAGAGGAAGCCAAAGATGGCATTGACGCTCTGTCTAAAATCAAAAAAACTAAGTTTGATGCAGCTATTTGTGATATCAAAATGCCAAAAATGGATGGCATGGAGGTATTGGAGCGTATCAATATCTTAAGTCCTGACACACCTGTAATCATGATCTCTGGACATGGCAACATAGAAACAGCTGTAGAAGCTGTAAAAAAAGGTGCTTTTGACTACATCGCTAAGCCACCAGATTTGAACCGTTTGTTGATCACTATTCGAAATGCCCTCGACAAATCTAGCTTGGTGGCTGAGACTAAGGTGCTCAAAAAGCGTATCAAAAAGAAGAGCAAAACTCAAGAAATTGTTGGTCAATCAGCAGGTATTCAAAAAATAAAAGAAACAATAGAACGCGTAGCTCCTACAGATGCTCGTATATTCGTAACTGGGCCTAATGGTACTGGTAAAGAATTGGTGGCTCGTTGGATACACGAGAAAAGTGAACGTAAAGACAACTCTATTGTAGAGGTCAATTGTGCTGCGATTCCTTCTGAATTGATAGAAAGTGAGCTTTTTGGTCACGAAAAAGGTTCTTTTACTTCTGCACACAAACAACGCATTGGTAAATTTGAACAAGCACATGGAGGAACACTATTTTTAGATGAGATTGGTGATATGTCACTTTCTGCACAAGCCAAGGTACTAAGAGCTTTGCAAGAAAGTAGAATAACACGTGTAGGTGGCGAAAAGGAGATAAAAGTAGATGTACGTATAGTAGCAGCAACCAACAAGGATTTGCGTAAAGAGATTGCAGCTAAGCGTTTTAGAGAGGATTTGTATCACCGTTTAGCGGTTATTATTATACAAGTACCTTCTCTTAATGAGCGCAAGGATGATATTCCATTATTGGCCAGTCATTTTATTGAGTCTGTTTGTCAAGAGTATGGCCGCCCTGTCAAGAAGATAGAAGACGATGCGATCGCCTTGCTTCAAGATATGGATTGGACAGGTAATATTCGTGAATTGCGCAATGTGATTGAGCGTTTAATTATCTTGAGTAGAGAATCTATTACACGCCAAGATGTAGAGCTTTATGTGTCTCCAACTATGCAACTTAACAAAGGTGCTTTAGCTGGTTTATTTGATCAGTTTGACAGCTTAGAGAGTTTGCAGGCGCATGTAGCTGAGGCATATAATCAACATCAAAAATAAGATTTACAATGTTGTGGCAAGTGGTTAAAACTACTTACTAAAGAATACATTAGAGCAAAATCACTTGGAGTGGTTTTGCTCTTTTTGCTTGCAGTTACCTAAATTATTCCTAACAAAGGCGCTCAAAAAATAAAATTTTAATTTTTTGCCCTTTTTTTGAAAAAAAGGGCAAAACTACAATTTAGCGATTTTACCCTTTTTCATTTCTCATAAACCGAATTAGCACAATTTAAAATTTTGCACTTTCACACAATCTAAAAATAAAAAAAGTCAAAACAAACTAAAAAAGCCATCTGAGCAGAATTTTATTTTGCCAAAAGTGTATTTTAAATCTTTTTTACTTGCACATTTAATTACTTTATCATACCTTTGTGCTCGCTTTAAGATTTATAATAATAAAACATAATATAATGCCCTCTATTAAGTCAATCACACTTAACCTTATTTCCCTACTTTTTTTTGCTACAACAATAACTGCGCAAGAATTTAATAATACTATACAGATTACAGCAGCTAGTACTGATAATCAAAACAATACTTATACAATTGGTCAATTTCAAGGAACTGTAAATTTCAATTTTCCTGGTGAAGAAGAGCACCAACTCAAAGCAATCAAAAACTCAGATATTTTCATACAAAAAACTGATGTAAGAGGTAACCTAATTTGGGTAAAACAATTGATTACAACGAGTACTAGTACTATTATAGAAGTATCTATAGATGCAGAAGATAATCTATACATTTTGGGAATGTTTGAACAAGTTATAGACCTAGACCCTAGCAACAATACACACATTCTTGCATCTTCTAATCAACCAGCATTTTTTGTACAACAGTTAGATCCTCAAGGAAACTTATTGAATGCACATCAAGTGAATTCGAATAATCTAACAAGCATCTCTTTCCTAATAGAGAATGTTTTAGAGATTGAGCCTATTCAACAAAGATATAGACCAACATTTAGTTTAGGTATGGACAACTAGACAGGAATTACAAGATATATTTTATTAAAAAGGGCAAAACTACTTAAGAGTGGTTTTGCCTTTTTTTATGTTCTATATTATCACACTTTTCTTGTCTAAAAATGTATCTTGATAATAATGTTACTTAAAAATGAATGAACAAATGATATGGAAGTACTAGATGACAAAAATCACGAAAACCTTACTCCTTATTTTAGTATAAGAAATGAGAATATTGCTCAAGTCATATCCCTCTTTGAAAAGCATAATATTTATTATGAAATAGAAAAGATCAATCCATCAAATACTTCTCTTGGGCTTATGCCCCTTAGCAAAAATCAGTTAAAAAATACCATCTCTATCTTTCATATTTACGAAAGTGAAACAACTAGAGCAGATGAAATTATGTCTAATTTTAATCCTACTCAAGAACCTACGTCAGAAAACTACTTAGAGCAAGAAACCAAACAGCAAGACCCTATTCCTGAAATAACAGCAGGGGCTTTTGTTGGATATTTTTTCCTTTTTGTGGTCATATTCCTTATTCTATTTATAGTGATTTTTGCCTTAAACTTTAGAGGCTACTAGTAAATAAAGCTTTGCTAAACTGAATTATTTTGAAATCATTCTACCTTACGACCTAGTTGTTCTACCTTTTCCAACCATTTTTGACGCCCTTCAGCAGTTGCAGTGCGCACAGGTCCAAAAGCAGTAGTACGAGTTGGAGTTATACCACAAAACTCCATAGTCATTTTCTTGAGCTGATTGATAGAAGGTTTTCCATTCACCCAATTATAATAAAAATAAGGTTGATCCATTGTATATATAATACGCCCTGTACGGCCTTTCAGCAACTTATCCCACCACACAGAACCTTCCTTAAACTTGTATGCAAAACCTGGTAAAAACACTCGATCTATAAACCCCTTAAGCAACGCAGGGATACCTCCCCACCACAATGGATGAATGATTACAATATGATCAGCCCACAAAATCTGTTTTTGAGCTTTTTGCAAGTCTGGTTCTAATTCTAGATCAGCGGTGTAGGATGGGTTAAAATCTAAATCTTGGACTATTATTTCTTGCACCTCAGCCTTGGCTGTCAAAGCACCTTTTTTGTAAGCCTCCCCGATAGCAGCGTTTAAACTTTCAGGATTTGGATGCCCTTGTATAATTAATACCTTTTTCATAAGCTGTTTTATATTTGGAATAAATGAACAGCACAAAGGTCCTTCAAAGAAAATTAGTTTTCATTCACATTTGTGAAGAAATGCTTCTTACTTAATTTTTTTAGCTCGAATTCTACTCAGGGATTGAGGTTTTAATCCCAAATAAGAGGCGATGTGATATTGAGGCACACGATTGAAAAGTTCGGGGCGTTCCGCAAGCATTTTTTCATAACGCTTCTCTGCATTAAAATTGGCTAAACTGCTAGCTCTATCCATAGCCTGCATGAAATATTGTTCTACCAATTGCAATCTAAGTGTACGCAACTCAGGAGCTTCTTGCTCACAAGCAGTCATATTTTCTATTTCAATCCATTGGATTTTAGCAGGTTCTAAGGCCCGAATATTAACCGTAGATGGAAGTCCTTGTGTTAATCCTTTGTAATGTGTAATCCAATCTCCTTCGAAAGCAAAATCACAAACTTTTTCTTCTACATCTATGTATTCAAAATAAACAAATGCTCCTTGCTCTACATAAGCAATCTTTTTGCAATACTCCCCTTCTCTCAGAAAGTAATCCCCTTTCTTTAAATCTTTAGAGCTAAAACATTCTTTTACAACTGTTATAGAAGTTGAGTTAAATGGAAAGTTCTTTTCTAAGTAGTGGTCTAATTCATACATAATCATATAATTAATCTAGTATATTTCCCCATCGAAAAGGCAAGTTTATCATCCCATTAGAAGAATCTAACATCTCATAGTGTTGTAATTGTTTTTGCGCTTCCAGCTCCTCCAATTTAAGCACAGCTGATAAACAAATATCCTGATCTTGGGCCAACTCAACCCATTCTGCTTGGGTTTTAGATTTGAATAATGCTTCTACCTCATTTTTAGGAAAAGTCATTACAGAAAGTTCCAATTGACTAGAGCGTTTCCAATCTAAACGATCACCCAATTCGCAGAAGTTGTTCCAAAACTTAAGCTCCAATGCTCCCAAAGCAATCCATCTACCATCCTTAGCCTCATAAACATTGTAATTGACCAAACCACCATGCAAAATCTTAAGCATATTGGCAGACAAGCCACCCCATTCTTGCGATATAGGAATAGTCAACAAAGGTACTAACCCATTGAGCATCGACACATCTATATATTGAGCTTTAGCATCCTTAGATCGACCAATCAAAGCCGTTAAGCAGGCAGACAAGGTCAAGTAACTTCCACTTGCAATGTCAGCAATCTGCACACCAGGTATAATCGGTTTTCCATTATCATCTCGAATCATATCCAAGATACCAGCATTGGCCAAATAATTAATGTCATGCCCCGCCTCTTGAGCCATTGGTCCAGTCTGACCATATCCAGACAAAGAAATATAAATTAAGTCTGGTTTAATAGCCTTAAGCTCTTCAAACCCTAAACCCCATTTTTGCATAATTCCAGGACGAAATTGCTCTATCACAACATCAACATCCTTTACCTTTTCTAGTATTTGCTGCTTACCTTCAGGAGTAGAAAAGTTAATTTCCCATACTGTTTTCAGTGTATTTAAAGCTCGATCTAAAGTTGATCGTTCATCAACAAAAGGTGGTTGATGTTTAAGAAAGTCAGATGTTGGAGTGCGCTCTACTTTTATTACATTTGCTCCCATTTGAGCCAACATATGTGTGGCTAATGGCCCTGGCAATAGACGTGTAAAATCTAATACTGTTATATGATCTAAAATACTGTTCATAGGCAATTACAAATTAGAGTACAATTAATAAGCCCCCTCATATTGAGTAGCATCTATTGTCATTTTAGCAATAATTTCACGCATAATTTCAGAAGTTCCGCCTACTATAGTTCCCACACGAGTATCTCTATAAATCTGAGCTATTGGATATTCCTCCATATAACCATAACCACCAAACATTTGTAGACATTCATCGGCGACTCTTTTTTGCAATTCAGTAGCCTTGAGTTTGCACATAGAACACTCTTTCACGGCAAATTCTCCTTGATCATGCAACCAAGCTGTATGATAAACTAGCTGCTTGCAAGCCTCCACCTCTGTCATTAAATCAGCCAGTCGATGTCTCAACACTTGAAACTTGGAAATTGGTCGCCCAAAAGCCTTGCGTTCATGCATATATTTCAAGGTCATTCCTATAATTCCATCCATAGCACCTACAGCCAAAATAGCCGCAGACAAGCGCTCCAACTGAAAGCTATCCATTACATAATAAAAACCAGAACCATCCTCTCCGATCAATCGATCTTTAGGTACTTTCACCTCATCAAAACTGATCTCCGCAGTATCTGAAGCATGCCAACCCATTTTATTAAGTTTGGTACGTGTAACCCCTTCTGCATCTCCATCTATGATTAGTAAGGCTAAACCATTTTCTGTTTTAACTAATGTGGTAATAAAATCAGCATAATAACCATTAGATATAAAGGTCTTAGAGCCATTTACTATATAATAATCACCTTCTAGCTTTGCACTAGTTCGAATACCTTGTACATCTGACCCAACATCTGGTTCAGAAATAGCCAAAGCTGCTATTTTTTGTCCTGCCACACCTGCTGCTACAAACTCTTCTTTTTGAGCATCAGAACCAGCCCTAGAAATATGGTTGAGCGCCATATATTCATGTACACTAAGTGCACAAGCAAAACCACCATTCCCTGCTCTAGAGAGTTCCTCTAAAAAGACAACAGAGTAAAAGAAATCTGCATTGGTGCCACCATATTTTTCATCATGACATAATCCTAAATATCCCATTTCACCCATTTTAGCCCAAGCCCATTTAGGGATTTGACGATTGGTTTCCCATTCTGCAAAATGTGGTTTAATTTCTTTCTCAAAAAAGGATCTTAGAGATTGTCTAAACAACTCATGCTCTTCTTTAAAATATAATGATTTAGCCATGTTATACTATTGTATAGAAAATGTTTATTGAAATTAATGCATCATTCCATCATCCACTAGTTCATATTTCACTTTATACTCAAAATACTCTGAAGCTTCTGCTCCATATTCTACAACTCCTGAGATCACAAAAAACTCCTTTCCAAACTCTGTAATTTTAGCATCAAATAAAAGATTATCAGGACACTCCCAAATCAACATATTTTTTTTTAATTTCCAAATACCTGCAGTCCACTTGAAAGATGGCACACTATCAGATGCCCCTTCCCAAAAATTAGCGGTAAATAAATTAACATTAAAACGATGATTTATCTTAAATGTGATAGAATCAGGAAGTCGAGTATTCGCCATAAAATGCCCTAAAGAAGAATTGTCCAATTCCATTTCATTCAATTCTCCTATGGAACCCTTCTCATCAATTTTCCTTTTTTCTACATGAGAAATTTTCCAAGATTTCCCCCATACTTCTTTTCCTGTAAGATTTTGTGATAGATCTTTGAGTTTAAGCTCTTGTGCAGAAGTAGAAAAACTAGCGGTTATTCCTAATAATAGGATAGAAAAGATAGTTTTAGCTTTCATGGTAGAATTTTAATTAATTATCAATACTTAATTAATCCAGTTTTTATGTTCTTGTTCTATATGTTCCAAAACCACCTTCACCCCAAATTTAGACTCTAGGTGTTTAGCCATACTATCTGCCGAAAATACAGATCGATGTTGTCCACCTGTGCAGCCAAAACTCACGCTTAGGTGCTCAAAACCACGATCAATATAAGTCTGCACACTATTATCAACTATAGCATAAGCATGCTTCAAAAAATTATCAATGGTCGACTCTGCTTTCAAGAAAGCAATAACTTCAGTGTCTCGCCCCGTTAATTTTTTGTACGGTGTGTATCGCCCAGGATTATGAATAGCTCTACAGTCAAAGACAAAACCACCTCCATGTCCAGAAGTGTTTTCAGGAATCCCACGTTTGTACGAAAAGCTATGCACATGCACCGTTAACTTAGATTCCTTTGCTTTTTGAGCCACAGGATAAGTATCAATTAGGTCCTCTAAAGTAGCTTTTAGTGTAGGTATTTCTACTGCTAAATTTACATTTTTAAGCCACCATTTTAGGTTATCCAATGCAAAAGGAATACTTGTCAAGAAATGCTCTTTTTGCTCATAAAAACCTTTGAATCCATAAGCACCTAACACCTGCAAACAACGCATCAAGACATAAGCATAATACATTTCCTTAAATCCATCACGATCTATCTCTATGTATGACTCTGCACAATCTAAGTAGTATTCCAAAAGCTCTGTTCTCAATTCATTAGGCAGATTAGCCTTAGCTTGATACAACAAAGAAATGACATCGTATTGTAAAGGTCCTCTTTTGCCACCTTGATAGTCAATAAAATAAAGCTCCTTATTATGCAACATGATATTCCGAGCTTGGAAATCACGAAACATAAAATATTTCATTGGGGCTTTAGCTAAATAGCTTACTAAAGTCTGAAAATCGTCCTCCAACTTATCTTCATCAAATGGAGTCTTACAAGTTTTGAGAAAACAGTATTTAAAATAATTCAAGTCCCAAAACATTGCACGCTCATTAAAATCTGCATTAGGATAGCATTGACTATAATCCAAGTCTTGCCCTCCTTCTATCTGCATTTGTGCCAGTTGTTGGAGCGCACGTTTGTACAAATCAACCAAATGTTCTGGAAAATCTTCTTGAGCACCAAGTTGACTATCCAAATATTGTAAGAGTGTCAAGTCTCCTAGATCTTCTAGCAAATAAATATGTTTCGCTAAATCTTGAGCATAAATCTGAGGCACATTCACCTTTTTGCTAAAAAAATGCTCCGAGAATTTCACAAAAGCTTGATTCTCCCTATAGTTGGCATTATATACAGCAACAACAGTTTTAGACGCTCCTTTTATTCTAAAATACCGTCTATCTGATCCAGAAAGTGGCAAAGCCTGCACCTCCACAATCTTTTCGCCTCCACTCCATTGCTCAAAAAGGCCAAATAGTTGCTGTTTTATCTCCTCTATGTTCATATTCTATCGACTTAGCTATTAACTTTTTTGTTTTCTCTCTACTATAGATTTTAATTTTTTCCAGTCGTTTTTTGAACGCTCTGCGCTATATTTTACAATAAGCTTTTTAATCAACTTTAATGGTCTTGACTTAATATCAACCTCTACATAGCATTTGACCTTAGTTTTTTCGCCCAAATCCTCAAACATAGTTTTCACGCCTGTATCGATGGCAGGATTGGATACAAAACTTTCAAAGCGTTTGCAAGGTTCACTCACCAATACTCTTTCATTCATCACTATTGACCGTCCCAAAGCTCTGTAAGTATGTTCTGCTCTAGCTCCTGGTTGTCCAAATTCGCCTTTAGTTACCCTAACAGACTGAAAACCTTGCAACCATTTATGCAAATTACCTCTAGTTGAAAAAAAATCCCAAACTTCCTGAACAGGTTTATCTATAGTTATTTCATTTTCAAATACTTCCATGTTGTTTTCTTATTTGTAAGTTAAAGCACTTAGTCCATGAAGTTTTTCTAATTATCAATTAAGTAGAAAAGTTTACTGCTATTTTTAGCTTGATAAAGTTAAAAATACATAGACTATTTTTAATAAATACTTCTATACCCAATAGAGCATATTGAGTGTAATAATACAAGTTCTATATCATTCTGAAAAATGATACCCATCATTATTTATATAAAAACAATTTACTGTATTTATGCATTATTCATAATAGGTCTAGTTTATTGTACAACTATAAGGCATATTTTTTAAAAATTTTACGACATTTGCAGGAAATCAAAAGAATGAGGAAATTGAGGATATGAGGATTTTGAGACTAGATTTATAATAATGATTTATGTATACATATACTTTTGAAAGATTAGATGTTTGGCAAAAGTCTAGAACTTTAGTCAAAGCAGTTTATAAATTATCTAAACAATTTCCTAAAGAAGAAATGTTTGGTTTAACCAATCAAGTTCGAAGGGCAGCTGTTTCGGTATCCTCAAATATTGCAGAAGGCAATTCTAGGTTTTCTAAGAAAGATAAAGCTCGTTTTATAGAAATAGCTTATGGGAGTTTGATGGAGATTTTAAGCCAACTAATAGTTGCTCAAGATCTTGAATACATAGAACAACACAATCTTGATAAGATAAAACCCTTGATTTATGAAATAAACAACAAACTTATAGCATTAAGAAAATCACTATTAAACTAATAAGGATGATAAAAGTGTGGTTATGTTGAGCTTTTAAAGTTGCTAAAGCAATTTTTCCTCATCATCCTCAACTTCCTCATTGTCCTCAAAATATAATAACCATAACATGATAGAAACAGATATAATCATTGTAGGAGCAGGTCCAGTAGGTCTTTTCACTGTATTTGAAGCAGGTCTATTGAAGCTAAAATGCCATTTGATTGACTCTTTGCCAGAAGCGGGTGGCCAATTGACAGAAATTTACCCTAAAAAACCTATTTATGACATACCAGGTTACCCTAGTGTTTTAGCAGGTGAGTTGGTAGATAACTTGATGGAGCAAATAGCTCCTTTCAAACCAGGTTTTACGCTTGGTGAACGTGCAGAGACCTTAGAAAGACAAGAAGATGGTAGTTTTATAGTTACTACAAGTAGAGGAACTCAACACAAAGCACCTATTGTAGCTATAGCAGGAGGTTTAGGCTGTTTTGAACCTCGCAAACCACCTATTTCTAATATTACCGATTTTGAAGATAAAGGGGTAGAATACATTATAAAAGAGCCTGAGCTTTATAGAGATAAAAAGATAGTCATAGCAGGTGGTGGAGACTCTGCCTTAGACTGGACTATTTACTTAGCTGAAGTTGCCTCAGAAGTGACTATGGTACACCGCCGTAAAGGATTTAGAGGTGCCTTAGATTCTGTAGAGAAGGTAGAGCAATTAGCTGCTGAAGGAAAGATAAAACTAATGACGGAATCTCAAGTTGTTGGATTGGGTGGAAATGGAAAGCTATCAGAGGTGACCATCAAACACAAGACAGAAGGAGAATCGGTAAAAACAGCAGATCACTTTATTCCACTATTTGGCTTGACACCAAAACTTGGCCCTATTGGTGAATGGGGATTAGAGATCGAAAAAAGTGCTATCAAAGTAGATACTTTTGACTATAGAACTAATGTTCCTGGTGTTTTTGCTATTGGTGATGTCAATACTTATCCTGGTAAGCTCAAGCTTATTTTGTGTGGGTTCCATGAGGCAACTTTGATGGTTCAATCTGCATACAAAATCATTTATCCAGACAAAAAAGTACAATTCAAATATACCACCGTAAACGGTGTTAATGGTTTTGAATAGGCCAAGTTTGAAGACAAACCAAATTTTTAATGCTAAGTGTTTGAATGTTTAATGTCCTCTAAATGGTTTAAATCCTCCGTCTTCAGACGGAAAAGACTTAAGTCCTTGCAAATGGTTATCTTAGCAAGATGAAAAATTACACAAAAGCAAGTCATACGATTTATCATCATAGATAGCATATAGTGT
>JAAEPD010000092.1 GCA_024222455.1 Aureispira sp. | reverse complement strand
TTGTATTTTCATAGCAGTATTTTTATAAAATACCCCGCTTTTCGCTTCCTATCGCTCTTTGCGGGGTGTTTTGTTTTTATAAATATAACACTATTTGTCTACATATCAATACTTTAGACTACTTCTGAATATCCCTACTTAGCTCTTCAGAATATTCCTAACACCTCTGAACAGCATTTCAAAAAAATACTAAACCAACTCCAGATACACAATGCTCTTTTTAGTAAGAAAGAGTTACGTCAGTTATATTTATTAGCCATCAATTTTACTATCCGAAAAATCAATAGTGGTGCATTAGAGTATCTATCAAAAGCTTTTGAACTCTATAAAGCAGGAATTGAACAGCAATATTTGATAATTGATAATAGTATTAGCCCTTATACTTACCGAAGTACTATTATTTGTGGTGCTCAATTGCAAGAATATGATTGGGTAGAACAATTTATTTTTGATTATAAATCATACTTAGAGACAAAGTATAGAGAAAGTACCTTTCAGGAATGTTTAGCTAGATTCTATTTCGAAAAGAAGGACTACCAAAAAGCAATGGAGCTTCTTAGTCAAGTAGAATTTAAAGATAGCCTTCAAAACCTTAATACTCGAATATTATTAGCCATTATGTATTTTGAAGAAGATGAGTTTGATGCACTCGAAGCATTACTAAATAGTATGAAAGCATTCATTAGGAGAAAGCGGGTAATGGGATACCATAAGGCTAATTATATGAATTTTGCTCAAATGCTTATAAAAGTACTTTACTGTCCTGACTTTGACAAACAAGCCATCAATGAACTCCAGTCTGAAATAAAGGATACCACCCCCTTACCTAGACGACAATGGTTATTGGAACAATTAAATAAAAAAAATTAACAAAATAGCTAAGTACCCTATAAACTAAATGACTAACAATTTTAAGCGAAGCTTTTTGCTAAGATTTATCATCTTCAGACGGAGAAGGATCTTCCTTTTTGGGCAGTTGAAACCCTTTTTTATTAAACTGATTCATAGTGCGAGCTAAACCAATAGCTCCAAAGCTCAATACAGCTCCTGCAGCATGTTTTATAATCTTAGGAAGTAGCTCTTCCTCTTCTTTACTCCATTTGCCTAGCACAAAATCTACCTGCCTTCCTTTACTGTACTGATCACCAATACCAATACGCAATCTAGGATATTGGTTGGTAGCTAAGAGTTCTTCTATATTTTTTAGGCCATTGTGGCCACCAGCTCCACCTTTCGTTTTTATTCGAACACGCCCAAAATTGAGATTTAGATCATCTAAAATAACCATAAGATGTTCTATAGATAGCTTCTCTTTTTGTAGCCAATATCGTATAGCTTGACCACTCCTATTCATATATGTATTTGGCTTAACCAATACATATATACGACCTTTGTGCTTGAATCTACCTACAAACCCATAACGCAGATCTTCAAACTCTACTTTGTGTTTAGCAGCGATATAGTCAACTACATCAAAACCTACATTATGTCGGGTTCCATCATAATCTGGCCCCATATTTCCTAATCCTACAATTAAATATTTCACAGCAGCTTCAGCTTTTTCTTGTTGGGCAATAGCCTCTCGTTTTTTTCTAAAAAAAAATTTAAACATAGACTTTAGACTACACACATAAACAAAAAGCAGACGCAACTAAATTGTGCGTCTGCCTATATATCTTGAGTCATCAAAAAACGATAACAATATTTATTTTTTATGCTTCAGCAGCATCTCCATCTTCAGCAGTATCCTCCTCTTTAGATTGAGCAGAACGCATTGCACGTGGGATTTCGATAGAAGCTAAAGGAATACCCAAAGAGTTCATAACTTGAGTGTTCTCATCCACTTTTACGTCACGGATACGAATAGATTTCCCCATTGCTAAGTGAGAAACATCTACTTCAATAGCAGAAGCTAAAGATTCAGGAGTTGTTAACACTTTCAATTTACGGATTTTTTGAACTAAAGTACCACCAGCTTTTACACCTTCAGGGCTACCTGTCAATTTAATAGGTAATTCTGTTTTTAGTTTTTGACCTGGCACTAGTTGCAAAAAGTCAATGTGTAGAATACTATCAGTTACAGGATGGAATTGTACATCTTTTACAATTGCATCAACAGTAGCACCACCTTCTACAGTAATTGTGGCTTTTTTAAACTCATCAGTATAGATAAGGTCACGGAAAGCATTTTTATGAGCAGAAAAGTGTATGTTATTTTCACCGCCATATATTACACAAGGAACATTATTTTCTTTACGCAATTCCTGAGTGCTTTTTTTGCCTGTAGCCGCTCTTCCTTTACCTGCTATTTCTATCGTTTTCATGCTGACTAACGTTATTTTATGTTGTTGAGAATTAAGTTCTTCTATATTTGAGCATGCAAAAATAAATAAAATATTTTGATTTCCAATACTTATTTGATCAATTCTTTTAATCTGCGCAAGCTTTTTTGGTTTTCTTCCAGTTTTATGGCCTCTGAGATGTCAATTATCTCTCTTTTAGTCAAATGCAAACTCAAAGACGCTCTTTCGTCTAAAGTAGTGGGTTTATATATAAATCTTACTAAATCGACATTATCATAACCCAATTTTGATTTGAGATAGGCTACATAAGTATCATGATGATAGTCTTGCAACATATCTACTTTCAATACTGTACTAATAGGATTAGAAAAACTATTAATAAAGGAATGGGTTGTTTTTTCAGGTAGTTCACCTATTTTATTATGCCCTCTTATAGAAATAATAGTTACCCCACTAGTATTTGTACGTATCCAATTTCTAAAAATTGCCAAAAACCGTGTAGCGGATTCTAAGCCAAAATTATCTCTAAACCCTGCATCCATAACCTCCAAAGTAGGTTCGCTAGGCATATGTACATTAGGAAAAATGAATGGATAAGTTGCACTCATCCGCAAAGCTGTGACAAAACGCATATTATAAGGATCTTGCTCCCTAAACAAGGCCCCAAAATCAACACCATCAATCTCCGCAAATTCTCCATCGCCAGCTCCTTGATAGATAAAAGGTGGTTTCATCATATAACTCAAACGATGAGGTGATATAAACATCAACCGACCATCATTAGTGATAAATGGTGTCAGAAACATCATAGGAATCACAGCTTGCTCCTCTGGTTTTCGGTAGTATTCCAAATCCATATCCATCAACCCCTCAGTGTTTTCTATATACTGTTGCTCAAAGATATAGGCTCTATCTTGCTTATAGGTATAACCATTCACATCTATATTTACCCAAGGAATAAAAATATCGTTAACTAAGAAGGTAAACGCTAAAGCATTGGCTAAATCCTTAGACATGTTGTCTAAATACTTTTGAGCATTAGGGTCTATCTGCTTACCTAATTGTTTTTGGTGATACAGTTCTCTATAGTAACCAGTTCCCAACATTCCTCCAG
Organism: Aureispira sp.; assembly: GCA_024222455.1. GTDB lineage: Bacteria > Bacteroidota > Bacteroidia > Chitinophagales > Saprospiraceae > JAAEPD01. Next base: position 7,158 of record JAAEPD010000092.1, on the reverse strand, counting down.
AAGCACCTGTCATTAACACAGTATGCTTCATCAACTTTCCATTGAGTGTTTTATCTATCTCCTGCAACGTTTTCATTGCCCAAACTCCTGCACGAGATCCACCTCCACTAGCACAAATAATCACCAACTTAGGTTTCCTCAGCAATCTTGTCCGACCAAACTGTTCTCTCCAATTTTCCAAGATATTCAAGGTCTCTTTTACATCCTTTTTATATTGATCTTTGGAACATATAGAATCTAATACAGCATAAGAATACTTAACTCGGTTTTCATAATTTAAACCATAGGCTTTATTTTCATAATAAAACCAACCCATACCCATCATTTGATCTAAAACAACTACAACTACAATCAAAAATATAGTTCGCCACTCCTGCATCCAATATGTCAAAGCTCCTATAATAGTAGATACAATAGATAAGAGCAGCAACATACTTCCTCCTGTAGGAATTCTAAACTGGGGATATTCTACAAATGCTCCCATCAATATAAAAGAAGCTATACTTAAACTTTGAATCACCAATGCATTAGCATGATTCTGACGAAAGACACGTTCCAACATTTCAAAATTATAATGTCGAACGCTTCGCACTATTCTGGGTTTCAAAGATTCTGTCAAATAATAATCTACGCGCCAAGCATCTTTGTATGGATTATCTTTGGCTAGTTCTAGTTCTCGCTCTCTATGTCGAACAACTACGGCTTTTAGCACTTTAGATATCTTTAGTGGGTTTACTTTTCGGTAAGCTGCAATATCTTTATTGGTCATATAGAAGTACAACATCGATACCATCAGAGTGGTCACTATCCCTGACAAAATCCCTAGTATATAAAAGATGATACTGTACTCTTCAGCAAACTCATTGTACCACTGAAAATTAACTACTTGATAGATATAATAGATTATAAATATAAAGGGCAGCAAGAAATTATTAAAACTGAATTTTGCAAAAGGTCGATCTAGTGAAGCTAAAAAGGGGAACCGATAACTATTGAGTATATAAGTAGTGGTATTCCATGCTATATAAAAGATTCCGAAAGTAACTCCAACTACATAAAAACTCCAAAAGCCTACTACATTAAAATATTCAGGATCTAAAAAGAAGTAATGGAAGCCCATACTTTTGCCAAAAGCTCCTGACACTAATGCAAATAACATCCCCCACAAACACAACAACAAAAAATTGTGTTTGGCATGCATGACCAATAGCTGGACAGGAAAGGAATAATATATGCCAGTAAGGCGCTTTTTCATATTTCTACTTATAAATTAGTATTATTTTTAGTTCCTAATGCTCCTAATACCTTTTTTAATTCGTCTATATACTAAAACCTTAAGATAAAGACTTTTTTAGTTTAAAGGTTCTTATTTGAATAATTAAAAAAAACACAAAAAAATTAATGGCATAAACGTTGCATTATTGACTATTGTAATTGCATGCAACACCAAAACTAAAACGATAAACCGAGCATTAATCATCTGGTTTAAAGTCATTTATTAATCACAAATAAACTTAATGCATTAGTATTTCTATATATAACACCCAAAAACAAAAGCTATCCCCTAATCACTAGACAACCAAATGATCACAGGTTTTTTAGTCGTTATGAAAATATTTACCTAAATTTATAGTTGAAAAACTATTTAAAACAATAGCTTTTTTTATATTTTGCAGAATAAAATTTGGAAAACTAATTGATTTCACCCCCAACTATGGACCTATTTTGCATCTATGCAAATGTATTGAACCATTCATTAAATTCGTTAAACCCGTTAGATATTCAAATATTGGAATTATGAAAAAAATAATTTTACTTTTCAGCTTACTCATTCCCTTGTGTTCATTTTCACAAGTGGTTCCAGTTAAGGAGTTTTCTTATATAGAAGATCACAAATTTGAATCTGGTCAAGATCTATATGGATACATTTTTGTTCCGAACAAAGGTAAAATGAGTTCAGCTCACTACTCTAATCCTATTCCAAAAGGAGCAGTGCATTTAGAGGTTACTTCTACAGGACTTATTATCACAGAGAGAGTTAAATTTAAACCAAATGGTATTGTACCAGGAGTAACCAAAGCAGCTACCTATAGATTAAGCATTCCTCGTATCGACAAAACTAGTTTTGGCTATGAGCTACGTCTAGTTGACCTCAAAAATGCTGATTTACAAGGTCACTTAAAAATTGTTATCAACAAAGATAAGCATGCTGTGACAGTAGCCTTCAAGCCAAGTCCTTCTGAAGCAGAGCGTACTTATTATTTGCCTAATACACCTAAAGATATTATACAAAGAGATAGTAAGTTTTTCACACATAAACAAGATATGGACGCAACCTCTTTAGACGATTATTGGGGAAAAACGCTATATCCTTTTGCTATCATGTTTGACCAATACGACTACAGAGCTTTCAAAAGAATTTATCCTGATGATAGAATAACTATCAAGTTTGAGGAGCGCACAGTACAAAAAGGTAAGAAAGAAAAAACTTACCAATACATAGTTGTCAACCGAAAAAACCTAAAGGGAGAAAAAGTTGCTGAAGAATTTTTAGTAAAAAAGATAAAAGAAGAACTTTTAGAGACTAAAAATGGAAGTAGAAAAGTCTTAAACATCTATACTAAAATAGAAAAAGAAGGGCAAAAACCTGTAGATGGGCCTACTGTAATAATGAACCGTACAGCTCAAGAAACACTTGGTTTTATAGATATAGGACCTGTTCGTTTAACTATGAGAGAAGGTACTCGAAGAATTGATTAAAAGTTAAGTTATATAGCATATAAAAAAAGCTGCCTAAATGGGCAGCTTTTTTTATTATATCTAGTCAGATTATCTTTTATTAATATGGATCTACATTAACTAAAACACGTACAGAAGATAAGCCTTTTTGCTGCTTAAGTTCTGTTTGCGCTTCCAATATAAGGTCTTTTGTAAACTTTAGTCCTTTAGAGTTGAGCCCTAGCTTAATCATGATATCCATAAGATAAAGCCCCCGTACTCTAGCAACACCTGGTGTTGCTGGCCCCAATACTCTATGACCTAATTTGTGTCGAAGACGCTCTGCCAAAAAATCGGCAGCCTGTGATACCACATTATCTTTTTTGTGCTTAAGCTGAATTTTAATAATCCTGTAAAATGGTGGATACAAAAAATCGTGTCGCTCTCGCATTTCACGTTTAATAAACCGATCAAAATCGCCATGCTGCACTTCATGCAAAACAGGATTAGTTACATCAAAAGCTTGTATAAATACACGCCCTTGTTTCTTCTTACGTCCTGCACGGCCACTTACTTGCGTAAGTAACTGATAAGCCCTTTCTGAAGCTCTAAAATCCGGAAAATGCAGCATTTGATCTGCACTCAACACACCTACCAAGCCTACATTATCAAAATCTAGTCCCTTGGTCACCATTTGAGTCCCAACCAACACATCCACCTTTTGCTCTTCAAACATTTGGATAATACGTTCATGGCCACTCCTTCCTTTTACGGTGTCCCAATCCATACGCATTACACGCACATCTGGTAGGTAGATCTTAAGTTCATCTTCTATTTTCTCGGTTCCAAAACCTTGTATAACTAAATGTGTTGCACCACAAGCACCACAGATTTTAGGCATTTTTTGATGATAACTACAATAATGACAATGCAAATCATTAGAATACTTATGGTAAGTTAAACTCACATCACAATCCACACATTCTACTGTCCAACCGCAAGAATCGCAGCGATAAACAGGGGCATAACCTCTTCTGTTTTGGAATAGAATAGCCTGTTCTCCATTATCTAAAGTCTCTTGCAAAGCCTCTAGCAGTTGAGGCGTAAAATGCGACTTCATCCGTTTGCGACGAGTTTCCTCAGCAGCATCTACTATCAATATTTTGGGCATAGCTAAACCACCAAAACGATGCTTCATTTCCACCAATCCATACTTCTTTTGTTGCACATTTCGGTAAGTCTCTAAAGAAGGTGTAGCCGTCCCCAATAAGACTTTAGCATCATACAAATAAGACATATAGACTGCTGTATCTCTTGCATTGTATCGAGGAGAAGGATCCCCCTGTTTGTAAGAAGGGTCATGTTCCTCATCCACCAAGATTAAGCCCAAATCTTTGAACGGCAAAAACAAAGCAGAACGAGCTCCCAATACAATAGGAGTTCCACTCATTGTTTTTTCCCAAATTTCTACCCGTTCATTATTATTAAACTTAGAATGATATACAATTATCTTATCTCCAAAGTGCTTTTGCAAACGCCCAACGATCTGAGCAGTCAATGCTATTTCTGGCAAAAGGTATAACACCTGTTTACCTTTCTGTATAGCCTCTTCCATCAATTCTACAAAAACCTGTGTTTTTCCACTACCAGTCACCCCATGCAGCAAGACTACATTTTTCTCTTCAAACTCCGATCGTATATTATCCAAAGCCGTTTGTTGCATATCTGACAAAGCAAAGTTCCCCTCTGCTTCTCCTTCATAAGCATTCAATCTACTTATCTCTTTTTGCTCCAACTCAAAGATGCCCTTCTGCATCAATTTTCGGATGAGGGTAGAATCTACATTTGCTTTTTCGTACAATGCTTTTTTAGTAACTTCCTCAAACTCTTTAGACAGTTGTAGAAAAGCCATTAGTGTTTCCATTTGGCGATTAGCACGCTTACTAATCAAAGCAAAAGCATCTTTCAAGCGAGTAGGATCACTCTTATAAGGCTCAGCCAAATGTACTATATCAATAGTTTTAGGCTTATACTTATTTTTCAGTTCCTCTTGTATAAATACAATCTGTTTTTCTATCAACTTCTTGACAATAGGGTAAACCGTTTTTTGCTTGATCAGTTTTTGAATATCATCCAAGGTCAATACAGAACGTTCTACAAGATGTTCTACTATAAAAGACTCCTTATTATTGAGTTGGTGCAAATAGATTTGACTTTCTTCAAAATTGGGATGCAATACAATTTTTGTTTCGCTAGCCAATTTCAATCCAGCAGGCAAGGAGGCATTCATTACCTCGCCAAGTGTAGAGGTATAGTAGCTAGACATCCACTCCCACAACTTAAATTGCTTATCTGTTACTACAGGGCTTTCATCCAAAATAGATAAGATAGGTTTGGGAGCATATTTTTCGGGTGCTTGATTGTGCACCTCATATATCACTCCAGAGTAGCGCCGATTTCGACCAAATTGAACCTCTACTCGTATTCCTCTTTGAACATTATCTTTATAATGAAAAGGTACACTGTATGTGTAGAGTTTGGGTAAGGGTAAAGGCAGGATTACGGTCACATAGGTACGTTTTACCTCTGGTATTTGATCGTCTTCTAACAATGTGAGTAATTGATCCATAAATGTTGCTGCCTTTTCTTCAAAAGTACAACATTTTGTTTACTTTTTAATCTTTTTGTTTTAATTAATGCCGAATTTCACTTTTTTGATTACTTATTTGCATTTTAGTTAACTTCTAATATCTTGGAATAGATTGGCAATATGCCGTCCTAATCTATGTCAGCAAATCTTTATCTCGCCCCTCCAATTCTATTTTATTTATAGCTTTCGGATTTATTAGCAATAACTTTTCTTTGGCTTCTGTGATTTTACGTTTTATCTCCCGTGCATTAGAGACCTTTTCTAAATTATATCTTCGATTTTCTACCTTAAACTTATAGGTTTCTGTATTTAATTTTTTAGTTCTTACTATCAGTGCTAAATCTCCTACCTTAGTATCACTAGAATATCCATTGATAGAAATCTCTTGAATCTGCTCTAAAGGCAGCTTTATGGTATCTCTTCCTTCTTTAAAGACTAGAAAGTTTTCGGCTAAAACTATATTAAGTTTCTTTTTGTACCGAACAAAAAAAGATGTTAGACTAACTGTAATCCCAGACCAAACTAGTCCTGCCAACAAAGGAGGCAAATATAGATTAATCAGTCCAGCCAATACAAGAAATAAGCCTGGTAAGGTAAACAGCCCAGTCAAAAGAGCCATACAACCTGCTCCTGTTGTAGGCAGATCGATTTGCTCTCCCCACAACAGTTTTTCTTGTACAGAGAACTCCTCCTGAAGCTCTACTTTTGCTAATTCAAACCGATCTAAAGGAGGTATATCTATCTTTTTTCTGCGCATTATTATTCTATTTCTAGATTATTCATTGGGTTTGCTCTTTTATATTCCTCATAAGCTGTTGTCATAATATCACAAGCTTCTTGAGCTTCCAAAAGGCCTTCTAATAAATACACCTTTCTAGTTGTTTTAAGACGATAACTATCTGTGTTTAATTTTTTAATTTTCGTTATTATCTTAATATCACCTTTAGTCACTCCATATTCTCCATCCAACTCTATGCCTTCTATATCTCCTAAAGGAATAATTTTCGTTTCTTTTCCAAGCCATTTTATAAACAACCTTTCTTTAGAAAAACCAGTCCATAAGGTAGTTTCTGTCTCAGTATCATTTGTTCCTAGAGACATTATTAAGGCAACTGTAAAGAGAATTCCTAATAAGATGTAATTAAACCCAAATGCACATAACAGTAGACCTAAATATAATGCTGGTTGCTTGAGCTGTGAAGGAGGTATTATTTTTATTACTTTTGTCGCCCACAGCAATTCCTCTTGACTAGAAAGATCTTTTGCCAACTTAGCTCTTGCCAATTCCAACTTATTGGTTTGCTCATCTATATAGTTTTGCTCAGCCATTATTATTCTATTTCTATATAGTTAGGATCTGGAGGGTTTTGTCCTAAATATTTTTGATGCGTTTGGTTCATAAAATCAATCACTTTCTTAAAATCAGGTACCCCTTCTATCAAAAACTCTTTTTCTTCTATCCTAAACTTATAAGTTTCTGTATTCAGTTTTTTAACTTTTGTACGAATTCGAATATCTGCCTTATCTTTTCCTCTTCCTTTTTCTAACTGAATATCACTGACCTTTTTTAATGAGATACTTTGATTGTGACTAGGGTACTTCAACAGAATTCTTTCCTTTGTAACCCCTACTAACAAGGAATCTCCTTTTCGGAAATAGAGGCCTCCTAAAAAAATAGATATAAACATAAAAAACAATCCATAAAAATTACCTTCTGTAAGAAAGCTCAAGGATAGAATTGAAGTAATCACCAATCCAAACACTAAACATCCCATTCCCTTTTTAGGTAG
>JAAEPD010000091.1 GCA_024222455.1 Aureispira sp. | reverse complement strand
GCTTGGGTGGACGCTTTTCGTTCCCTACTAATTCGATTTGAGACTTCTGCTCAAAACTGGATTCAAGCCCACTACTTAGTTTTTGCTATGATTTTTCTTAAAAAATATCTCACATTAACTTTTAGTTTTTAAATCACTTCATTGATAAACAGTTGCTAAAACGTTATTAGTATTTTCTTTTTTACCCAAAAAAAGGTTAAACTCGCATTTACCTCAACTCAAGTATATAACACAAAAAGTCGCCTCTTTAGCTAGTTATTGCTTTTAAAGTTTCATTTTATTCTAGACACTTACACTAGACTAATATAGTAGAAAAATTAATGCGGAAATATGTGCCCATATCCTTTGTTTTCTTCATACTATTGCTCCCCTTTTGGAGCGAAGGGCAATCCTATTTAATCAAGACACAACATCTTTCTATAGAAGATGGTTTATCCAATCGTTTTGTACGTGCTATACACCAAGATAGTCGAGGTTTTATTTGGATAGCAACTAATTATGGGCTCAATCGTTTTGATGGATATGAGTTCACCTTATTCACGAAAGAACAACAAGAACTTAGCAACAATGCTATTTATAGCATATATGAAGACGCAGACTCTTGCCTTTGGATCGACTATTTTGACAAAAATAATAGTATTACAAAAGGGCAATCTATAGATATAATTATTCCCAAAACACAAAAAGCTGTCCCTTTAGAACAACGCATACAACTCCCCTTCCCTAAAGAAAATTTAGCTCGTATTCATCAAGCAAATAACAATCAAATTTTTGTTGTCTCGAAGGAAAAAGAACTCTATGAATATAAAGGGAAAGGTCAATTTGAAAACTGGGGTACTCTACCTTGCAATTCATCCAACGCCTACCTTCAATCTATAAAAGCTACTAAATCTACCCTTTGGATAGTCTGTAACAATATCCTATATGAAATAGACAGCAGTAAAACCCTTGTATCTACAGATTCGCTACCCAATCATAGTAATTTAGACCATGTAACGCCCAACGGAGAACTACAAGGATATACAAATTTTGAGCAAAATAAATCTGTTCAATTATTCCAAAAAAACTCAGGTACTCCTATCCAATATCACCAATTCCCATTATTAAATTTACCTAAACAATCTGTAAGAGGTAAACTTCGAAAGATTAATGAGCAATTGTATTGGTATAATACTGATAACACTGTATGGATATTCAATAATCAAGGGAAACTACTTTATGATTTTTCTGGTCTTATACTGGAAGATGAATTTTATGAAGCCTATTTTGATCGCCAACAAAATATTTGGGTAGCCACCACTAATGGTATTTATTTATTAAATATTACCCCAAACAAGTTTACAACCTACCTCAATAAAGATATTTATATCCCTAATAGTATTTTACACAGCACCAGAGGTATTGTAAAAACAGATAGCAATGAACTTTTTGTAAATACTTACAATGGCCGACGAAAAATTGATTTAGCAACAGGAGAAGTAAGTCCTATTGCCTCAAAACTTAAAACAGTAGGCCTTGCTGCCATCAAAGATCACAAAGGAAACTTATGGTTTAGTGCTGAAAATGGTTTGGTAGAACGCTATAATCCTATAAATTCTCAATCCACCTACTACCAATTCAACAAGCGAGGTTTAGCCTATTTAGATAGTTTGGTCTCTCCTATGCTCTTAGCTTTGCATGAAGATAAAAACCATCGAATTTGGGTAGGTAGCAGTGATGGGCTTTATTATATCAGCCCAAAAGAGTCCACCCCCTCCAAATATACTATATATCATAGTTTTACTCAGCTCAACACAAGTAGTATTAACAGCTTTTGTGAAACGAATGACCACATATGGTTGGGTACAAATAATGGGATATACCTATTTTCATTCAAATTAGGTATCAAAAAGCACTATTCGCCTCAGAATCCAGATGCTTATATCCCACATGAAGACATACTCTATATACACTCAGATAAGGATTCTAGCCTATGGTTAGGCACCAAAGGAGGTGGTCTCATCCATTGGTATCCAGAAACAGGGGACTATCAACAATATACTATTGGAAATGGCTTATCAGATAATGTTATTTATGCCATATTAGAAGATGATGATGGCTATCTTTGGCTAAGTAGTAACTATGGTTTAATGCGTTTTGACAAAGCTTCTGGATGGGTAAACACTTATCTACCTCGAGATGGTATTACACATGAAGAGTTTAACAATAAATCTTACTATAAAGACGAAAATGGCACTTTATATTTTGGAGGACTCAATGGAATCAATGTCTTTTCCCCCAAAGACATTCAAAAAAATACAAGCTTACATGCTCCTCTTCGAGTTTTAGAATGTCAAAAATGGAATGGTCAAGAGGGAGCTCTACAAAATATCACACAAGAAGTTTACAACAATAACACCTTTACCCTACACCCCAAAGATAATTTTTTCACTATAAAGCTAGCTTTACTCAACTTTAAGGATGCTAAAAAAAATAAATATGCTTATAAAATAATAGGTTTAGACCAAAACTGGAATTATTCTCAAGAACGCCTATTACGTATATCTAGACTGCCTTACGGAAAATATAAACTACATATAAAAGCTCAAGGCGAAAATGGGCATTGGTCAGCCCAAGAGTTGTTATTTAACATTGATGTTGTTCGCCCTTTTTACAAAACCTTATGGTTCGATTTGTTGATAATAGTGCTTGCTTTGCTACTCATTTTAGCTTACTTCTATAGACTCCGACGTGCTAATGACCACTTAGAGAACGAAGTAAACAGAAGAACACTAGACTTACAGCAGAGAGAGCAAGAGTTATTGCAAGCCAAAAATATTGCAGAAACATCTTCTAAAGCTAAAGCAGAGTTCTTATCTGTAATGTCGCACGAAATGCGTACACCAATGAACGCAGTCATCAATCTAGCTAATCTGCTGACACAAGACAATGCAAACGCCGAACAAGTTGAGAATCTAGACATGCTTCAATTTTCAGCAAAGAATCTTTTAGCTATTATTAATGATGTCTTAGATTTCAATAAAATAGAGTCTGGAATGATCAAATTTGAAAAAATTCCATTCAATCTCAATACACTTATCAATAGCATCCGATATACAATGGATACCTTGGTAGCTACCAAAAAAAATCCTATAGAATTTAAGATTCTCAAATGTCCTGATATCCCTCCTTATCTAACAGGAGACCCCACTCGACTCACTCAAATCCTAAATAACCTCATCAGTAATGCCATTAAATTTACAGATACAGGTAATGTAGAGCTAAAAATAGAATGTATAGAAAATCTTGACACCAAAACAATATTACTGTTTACCATAAAAGATACTGGGATTGGTATATCTAAAGACAAGTTAGAGCATATCTTTCAAATGTTTACACAGGCAAGTACCGACACCACTCGAAAATATGGTGGAACAGGTTTGGGATTGGCTATAACCAAACGTTTATTAGAACTCCAAAATAGTGAAATACAAGTCCAAAGTGAGTTGAACAAAGGTTCCATCTTCTCCTTTCAATTAGAATTTGACAAAACCCAAAAACCTAAAGAAATAGAGGTAAAACCCACCATAACAACAGCTAAGCCTAAAGTGCAAACTGGAAAAATCTTGGTAGTGGAAGACAACAAAATGAATGTATTGGTTATCAAAAAATTCTTAACCAAATGGGGTTTTGAGTTTGAACATGCTGCTGATGGACAAATAGCTGTAAACAAGATACAACAAACAGACTATGATCTTATTTTGATGGATATTCACATGCCTAATATGGATGGGTACGAAGCAACTCAATTCATACGAAATCTATCAGACGAAAAGTATAAAACATTACCTATTATTGCACTTACAGCCTCTGCAATGCTTGATAAAAATGACAAATTCACACAAGTAGGCATGAATGATGTTGTCACCAAACCATTCAATCCAGAAGGGTTGCATGCTACCATACTCAAACACTTAAAAACTAAGTAACCCCATCTAAATAGGATATTACCCAAACTCTTTGATATAAAACTTTAGTACTCGTATTATCCATTCATAATGCAATACAATAATTGCTTTAGGAGGATTTTCAAGCATATATTGCTGAACTTTGGTCAAATACTCTTCTAGCTGAGTTGCATCCCTTGCTGCTAAAGCCTCAACTAAACCAATAGTATGTTTCCATGTTCCAAATTGTTCATAATGGGCCTTTAGACCTTTCTCATTAAGCAGTTTTGAAGCTTCTTTTAGTTCCAGTTTAGTGATATAAAAATCGCAGCGAGTAGCCAAGGCCCACTCATAATGATTATAAGCAGTTTTAGGCTGTTTAGCTAATATTTGAATATAAGCATCTACCATTTCTTCTATAAGTTTACTATCCTTAGTATTAAACTTAGGAAACGCAGTACTATATAAATGCATATACTCCAAATACAAGCGATGATAAGGTTTTTCGTAATCTTGTCCCTCATAAAAATCCTCTAAACTACCCAATAGTTTTAGAGCATAATCATACTCTTTAGTGCAGATACAAATCCCTATATTATTAATAATAGATCTTTCCCCTCTTCTAGGTTCTAGCATAGGATTTTTAGCTCCTAATTTATGAGCATTACGCATTTCTATAAACGCTCGTTTAAACTCCCCTCTTTGTGCCCAAAACACCGATTTAGTACGAGATAAGGCTAAGTTAATTTTCTCTCTATGATAAGGTTCATAATAGATGACTGGCACTTTAGGATTTGCCTTAGCCAACTTTTCTAATCTATTAAGATGTCGCACCAAAGCATTGCTTGACTTATTGGTTATATGAAAACGATAAGCCCCATTAGAAAATGCTGTAAAATGGTACAACATTTCAAATCTAGGATAGGTCTTATAATTTTTTATTTTTCGATGCATCTGTGCCACAACCTTTGCATAATCATTGGGATTATTATATATCCCTCTATACGCTCTTCGCATCCATTGCAAGACCTGTTCTAAATCTGAAGCAATCGTCAACTTTTCATAATATTCTTCTCTATGTGCTGTTACATCATCATTAATCGCATCATAAGCCCTTAATATCAATTGCATAATCTCTGGCAACAACTCAAATAGATTATATTCCCAACACTTCGTCTCTAATTTTAGCAATCGTTCTAAAGCATAGCTATGCTGATTTTGGACCACTAATAAGCGCAAAAACGCTAGCTCTTGTTCCTCTGGACTAAAACAAATAGGATTATTCTTTAATTGCCCCAACAACCACTCCTTCAAACTTTGTCGCAATTTATAAAATCGATTGATCAGAACAGAATAGGTTGTCTCTTTGAGTTCTTCTGCATAGATATAATTAACAGCTTTAGGCGTTTTAAATTTCATTTTTGCTTGATCTAGAAAATCAAGTAACCTAAGCATTTTGGGAGACTCCTTAAACACCTCTTGGATATTAGATTTACTAATAGTTTCCAAATTTTTGTACAACCGAGCTACTTCTTCATTCATAAACTACACTTAATCAACTCTATTTTAATAGAATATATGAGCTCACAAGAAAACCCACATAATCACCTCATAATCAAACGAATTACAATATTTAAATAAATTTAAATCAATTAAAAATACACCATTTGTGTCTAATATCAAAACTTTCTGTTTGTCTTCAATTTTAGTATGTTCTATATTTGTGTTAACGAGATACAAATAGTTTAAAAAGAATAAATCCCCAAATTTTCAATCTTAAGTTTTTAAGTTTTGTTTTAGTATTAGTTAAAGCCTCAGGGCAAGCCCTGAAACATGTTTCATAGCCCCCTAAAAGACTAT
>JAAEPD010000090.1 GCA_024222455.1 Aureispira sp. | reverse complement strand
ATTGGTAATAGTCTGCAAATCTCACATCACTCTCTCTTAGTTGGCTTAAGTTGTTATTTAGTGGAGTTTCTTTACTCCATAAGAAAGTAGATAGATTGTAAACAATCTAGCTATGATTTGATACACACCTCTTGTAGAAGTGAATCAAGCTTTAATTGCTTGGTCGTTTAGACAAATGTAAGATGAGTATCTAGCACACCCAACAAGCCAGTAAGAAATTGGGTCTCTGAGTCTAGTGGCAAATTTATAACTTATCAATACTTAAAGTGGTTTTTATAATCCTTTACATGAGTGATATTTTTAGGTTAGATCAAATTACTAGAAGGAGAAATCCCATTGATGAATCCCAAACTTGATTAACTGAATCCTATGTCTGTTGTGCCCCTATTTTTGTCACAGACATCTAGCGGCAGATACCTGAACCAACTGACAAGTGGCTTTCATTAGCCAGTAAGAAAGATGCTCTCCATTGAGAAGCTAAAGTTACCTTTAGAGGATTTGATAAACAAGCTAGTTTGCTTGGTCCAATTTAGACAACCATAAGGTTGATGGCTTCATATTTTCATTCAGTAGTCCTACACGACAGCCACAAACACAAAAACTCTGCAAAACTAAACAACCATAAGCACTTCTTATGTTAACATTGTCAGGCATCAATTGTTCAGTGGAGCTTCTTTGCTCCTACAGAAAAAGGGATGGGATCATCCCAGCTGTGATACACACCTCTTGTAGAAGTGAATCAAGCTATATTTGCTTGGTCGTTTAGACAATCGTATACAGAACATTGAACTTAATTCAATGTCTAATCAAAAGTAAGCTCTCTAGTCAGGGCAAAGTTTTAAAAAAATTTAGCAGGGGTTCACCCGTAGGTTTTTGGTTAACACAATAGTTTTCTGACTTAGCAGTTAGTTCTGACTTGGGATTCAGACTCAGGCTGATCAATTGGCTGTCATTAGCCAGTAAGAAACAAACTCTCCATTAAAGAGCTATTTT
>JAAEPD010000089.1 GCA_024222455.1 Aureispira sp. | reverse complement strand
GCTTGGGTGGACGCTTTTCGTTCCCTGCTAATTCGATTTGAGACTTCTGCTCAAAACTGGATTCAAGCCCACTACTTAGTTTTTGCTATGATTTTTCTTAAAAAATATCTCACATTAACTTTTAGTTTTTAAATCACTTCACTAATAGAACCTTATAGATATAAAACCTTTGTAGATGAAAAAATTATTAAGCATGGTTGTAGTTGCTAGTTTAGGACTAAACCTACAAGCTCAAAATGATATTTTGGATATAGTTGGGCATGCAGATTGCAAAGATATGCTGACTATAGAAACTAGACGTACAGTAGGACCAACTACTGCTCCCCAAAACTATGGAGAGGTATTAGAGTTTAGTGGAAACGAGCGTGAAAGTGTTCATTTTATAGAGGAAGAACATCATACTGTTTGGTATACATTTGAGGCTAAAACAAGTGCAGATTTTAAATTTGAACTAGAACCACTTGATCCTAATAATGATTATGATTTTGCGCTGTATCAGTATACCGATGAAGGATTTTGTGAGGCTGTCAAAAACAAAGAAATACTACCTGTTCGTAGCAACTTTGCTAGAAATAATGCAAAAATTGATAGTAGAACAGGGCTTAGATCTTCTGCTCAAGAGGAATTAGTTGCAGCAGGAATAAATCCAGCATATAGCAAACCTTTGCCAGTAAAAGCAGGGCAGAAATATGTACTATTAGTAGATAATGTATACAAAGAAGGGAAGGGGCATATTCTACATTTTGATTATGTTAAGCCATTACTATTGGGTGGATTGGTTCAAGATATAGATAGTAAAGAGCCTCTGGCTGCTGATGTGTTTTTAGTCAATGTCGTGACAAAGGATACCTTATTCCAAACCAATTCAGATGAAGATGGAATTTTTGCTAACAACTTCGAAATTCCCTTAGTGCAATCTAAAGCACCCTTATTACTACATGTTAAACACCCTGATTATCCATTATATAGACAACGATTAGATGCAATTCAAATTTTAAGTTTGCGTAAGCAACCATTAGTGTGTGAGCTTGGGCAAGAAGCTGTAACTGTAGTTGGAGATAAGCGTATAGTACCTGATAATCGATCTTTTGAGTTGGAAGGAAAGGTAGTAGATGATGAAACGAATACTCCTATTCAAGCAACGGTAATGATCACCAACACGAAAACAGGTGAAGTGATTGCAGAAACAGAATCTGATGCAGAAACAGGAGAGTATAAAATAAACGTAGACGTAGCTGAAGATGCTATCAAAGATCCTTTGCATCTAGAAGTCTATAAAGACGGCTATTTCTTTCAAGATACTATATTCAAGGCTTATACTATTCCTCAAGAAGCAAAGAAAATTCGTATAGATCGTAGAATTCCTAAACTCAAAAAGAATGCAAAATTTATTGCAGCTAACATCTTATTTCATGGAGGTTCTCCTAAGCCTGTAAATTCTTCAGTGTCAAGTATAAAGGTTTTATTTAAACTAATGAAGCGTAATAAAAAACTCCGAATTAAGATAGATGGCCATACCAATGGGTGCCCTGATGGAAAAGCATCTTCTATAAGATTATCAGATGCTCGGACTATGACAGTCAAAGACTTTTTGATCAAGAATGGAATTGACCCAGATAGGATTGAAAACGAAGGTTTTGGATGTAAGTATATTCTGTATCCAGTAGGCGGCTATCGTCAGCACCTTAATCGTAGAGTAGAAATAAAAATATTAGATATTTAGAAACAATATACCCTGAATTGCAATTATTGGCTAGTGCTTAAAAAGTGCTAGCCATTTTTATATTTTACTGGCTAGTAGGCTAGCCTAATTTAGTGAAGTGGTTTTTTAATTGAAAAGGTGAATTAATATATAAAAAAATATTAATTTCGGACGAAACCTAACCCAACTCTAACAATGCTATTCAGAAATATATTATTATTCTTACTGTTGTGGAGTGCCTCAGTAAGCGCACAAAGTGAATACTCCATTCAACTCAAAGAAGCTTTAGATACACTCAACGATCGCCAAATTAGATTTAGTGATCAACACATAAACTATCACTTAGCGGCTATAGAATATGCTTCCCTTGTTTATCAAAATGAAGACAATTGGGAAGAGGCTAATGTATACTCAAAACCTGCCTTAGAATTTATGATAGCCAACTATGGCTTTGAATCTGATTATTATGCCCAAGCACTAGAGAAGATACCAACAGTCCAAGCGCAGGTTTTGGATCATGAATATAGAATAGAAGCGATAAAAAAAAGTAGAGGAAGACAAAACAAAAAATATGCAAGTGAGGCTATTCAGTTGGGGGCTGCCTACGTGAAAAGTGAAGATTGGAAAGGCTATCCTTTGCTGTTAGATGTTTATCGCCTTCTAGATACACTCAACCACCCACCCAAAGGCGAACTGTTCCGCTTAGCCTCTGAAGTACTAGATGCTTATGTATTGGATTTGATACATGGACAAATGAATCTAGAAAAAAAGGCAAAAGAGGTTCCCAATAGCCTTAAACATTCGGATGCTTTAGCCAATATGGCTCATCTGATTTTGACACATGAAGACTCTATGGCGCTAGATTTGCCCTATGATTCCATCTACATTTATCTAAAACGAGCATTAGTTATAGAAGACAAATTGGGAACTGACCAGCGCTACAATAATGTATTTCAGTTGTTTTCGTCTGACATGAAAGATCTCTATCCTGTAGAACAAAAGTATAAATCTCTTTTGTACAACAGTACTCCCCCGAATGATGAGTTGATGCAAGTTTTTCATGAGTATATGGGAGAGGTAGATCGGGTTATTTTTCTGACTTTTGATGTAGATGATGTATGTAAGGAGCAGCTGAAAATAATAAAGGATAATTACTCTAAAGAAAATCCGTATTACGAACGTACTAAGGCAAAATGTAAAGCATGGGAGGAGGACGAAGACGAAGGGGCTACATTGATTGAAATCCAGCAAGATGTGCTCTTAGATACGTTTCTTAGCAAGGGGCCAGAAAGCGAAGAGTTTGCTGTAGAGCTGATCAAATTAGGAATATTAGAAGCTGATGATCTTGAAGAGGAAGCTGCAATAGTCTCGTTTTCGAGAGCTTTTGAGGTTTTGAGTGAGCTTGATTTTTGGGAGTTAGATGAAAGCAAGTTATTGGTCAAAAAGTATCTGTTAGAAGTTCCAGAGCCTTGGAATGAAATTATAAGAAATGAATTAGAAATTAAGACATTCAAAGATGTTGATGATCGAACAGGTAATTTTTTAGCGCAAGCTTATTTTAAGGCTGGTTATACCTATTTCGAAACAATGACACTATCAGACAAAGGCAAAGAGTACTATAACTTAGGGATGAAAACTCTGGCTCCTCAATACAAATATGAGGCATTACCATGGTTAGAAAAAATATTTAGACTAGACCCTGAATGGTATGTTTCTGAGCTAAGCCATTCAATGGTAGACAACCTTAATCGACATCAGGTAGAAACTGTCATGCGTGCTCCTCTTGATTCGATTGAACAAAAATATGGAAAAAACAGTAGTGAATATGCCGAACTTCTAGAAATTATAGCACATTCTTATATTTTGGATACCAACATGGATTATGCTGTAGATTCTTCGCTTTTTTTATACCAAAAAATACTTGATATTTATGAAGAGCTTGAAGGGCAAAAATATAGCTATAGGAGCTTGCTTATAGAGATTACAGACATGATCCAAAAAGGGGAAGACCATTGGCATGTAGATGTTAGTTCTGTGTTTTTTGAGAAGCTGATGCAAATGGCTTCAGCCCAAGAAAATAGGAATTCCTCCTACCCTAAATTCCTCAAAAAGTATGCAGATTGGCATCTTGAAAATGAAAGGTTTATAGCTGCAGAGCCTCTTTATCAAACCTATTTTGATTATTATAAAGATAAGTCTAAAAAAGAAAAAAAGGCCTCTGCCTATGTAGAAGCCATCTTCAATATTGCACGTATCTATAGAAAAACTAGCCGTTTGCAAGCTTCATTCAGTATGTATAGCCAAGCAATGAGGCTTTCGATAGAAAACAAGAATTATCTGCTGTATATCCAATGCATAGATAATTTGGGATTGTTGATGGGAAGCATTGAAATGGGAGATCAAGCACTTGCAAAATTTGAACTTGCATTGATGTTTATATCTCAATTAGATGGCACTAAGTATAGTCGATTTAAGACTAAGAAAGCTGCTCTATTGTATATCAAAATACTTCGACATATTGGAGATGTTTATCTAAACCAAAAGGACTATGAAACTGCAAAAAAACACTACCAAAAAATAAGAGATTTTGAGGCTACCTCTAAGTTTGTAGATTTTAATAGGGATTACTCCTTACAGCTCAACTTAGCTAAGCTATATGACGCTGAAGGAAGAGATAAAAAAGCAGAAGCTTTTTATAAAAGAGCAATTAGCAAGTTGACAGATAAAAATGATTTGGCAGATGCCAACCTCAATTTTGCTTTTTTTTATCATAAGATGGATAGTCTCCAAAAGGCAAAAACTTTATTATTGAAGGTGCTTGCAATCGACTCAGCTCAAGTCAAAGTAAATTATCCAAACCTATCAGAAGAAGAACGATTACTATTTCTGAAGTCTATTCAGAGTCGTTTGAATACATTTTTAGCTTTTAGTGTGAAATATACTGATAGCATATTGAGCGAAAAAGCGCTTAATGCACACTTGATGATTAAAGGGCTAGCCTTGGAGAATACTAATAATATAAAATCAGCCATTGTTAACTCTGACAATGTAGCTCTCAATATGCTGAATAGTGAGCTTCTTGCATTGCGAAAGAAGTTAGCTTCAACCACAATCATGAGTGAGGCCGAATTGAAGGAAGAGGGTATAGACTTAGAAGGGTTGAAAAAAGAGATTAAAAGTATAGAACAAAAATTGAGTAGAGAATCAAAGGCACTTCGATTAGCATTCGACAAACAAAATAAACAACTCAATTATCAACAGCTCAAAAAAATGCTAGGCCCTCAAGATGTGGCCATTGATTTTATTGCATTGACAGAACTAGACGACTACGATGATTATGTAGTTAATTATTATGGAATAGTAGTCATGGCTAATCAAAAAAGTCCAGTATTTATTAAAATTGCATCTGAAGAAGATTTGGAGCATGTCGTTGACGCAGAAGTAGCCCCCAATACCATCAACTATATTACAGATGCTTTAGAAAGTAATTATCTCTATGAGCTTATTTTAGAACCTTTGATGCCATATATTGATACTTTTCAAACAATTCATCTTTGTCCTACAGGTATCTTGAGTAAGATAGCATTTAATACACTCCGTACCTCTCCATACAACAACGAACGAGTAATAGACAAATGGTCTATACACAATTATTCCTCGCTTAGAGACTTGCTCAGAAGCGACCATATAGATCCTGCTTCTGCGCCTAAAAATATTACACTTATAGGTGGTGTTAAATTTAGTCTTTCTGATCCACAAATTGTAGCTCTTGCAGAGGCTAAAAACTTATCAGAAAAGGATAAAACTAAACTTTTAACAGATAATAATAATGGTGTTTCCTCTTCAGGTTTTGATAGAGGTAGTAGAGGTGAAGATTTTAACTATCTACCAGGAACCCTTTCGGAAGTAGAAAATATAGATGCCCTATTTACTCAAAAGGATTGGAATACAACTTTGCTAACTGGAGTCAATGCACTTGAAGATACTTTGACCATACTTGATGCTCAAAAACCTAGGATTTTGCATATTGCTACACATGGGTTTTTCTTTAGTGGGGTAGAAGAACATACAGGAGGCTTTTTTGATACTAAAGCAACAAAAAATAAATCTGTTGAAAATAGAATAGCAGGCAACCAAGATCCTTTATTACGCTCTGGATTGGCAATGACAGGTATTAATGTTATCTGGAAAGATGGTAAGTCCATACAGGGGCTAGACGATGGTATTTTGTTTGCCAAAGAAGTGGCTGGGATGAACCTTTTTGATACAGAATTAGCAGTGCTTTCAGCCTGCGAAACAGGTCGAGGTGATATTGATAACAACGAAGGAATAATGGGCTTGCAACGTGCCTTCAAAACAGCAGGTGTGCAAAAACTAATTTTGAGCTTGTGGAAAGTCCCAGATGAGCAAACCTCTGAATTGATGCAGCTATTTTATTCCAATTACTTAGAAAACAATGACGCACATGCATCTATGTTGGCTGCACAGAAAACAATGAAAACTAAATACCCCAATCCTTATTATTGGGCTGCATTTATACTAATTGAATAACTACTTTAACTAAGAACAGATGAAAACAACCCTCAAACTTGTATTTTTTTCCTTTTTATCTTTATGCTTTGTCCATAAGATAGGGGCGCAAGCCATTCATGATGCTTTTGCATTACGTGAGATGATGGGAACCGAAGGCAGTACCATAAAAGAAGGTAGCAACAGTGCTGCTGTCTATAAGATTTTAGCACAAAACATGTCTAGTAAAGAGACTGGTGTCACTTATACAGATATTGTAATTGCTTATGCTCAAAACCCATTTATTGGGCCATATCTTAGCGAAGATATGGGAGGCCCTACAGTTTATAGTGGTACTACTGGGCAACGTTCTTTGGCTGGATTAGCAGGAGCTTCAACAGGATTGGGACTGCCTGCATCTACCTTTTTATTAGGCTTGACTGATTTTTTGGTCAAACGAACAAAACAAGAGTTGACCATCGCTTTTTTTAGAGACTTTCAGAAGATTGTATCCGAATCTGACGAAATGAAATACCTGTTTCCTAGCACCACCAAAGTACTGTTGAAGATTGGAGAAGATATTTACCAGTTCAAAGCTTTTTGGGAAGTCTTGAGAGAGAGTTTCCTCAAAGATTTGGAAAATTTGGTTTATCATTTAGATGACTATATCCAAAACTCAAAACGGATTGAAAGCCTTTCTATCAAGTATATGATGAGTGATTTTTTCAAAATTATAGAACTCTTTTATGAGCAAACAACACCTGCTGAGGTCATTCATTATTTGTCAGAGGATGCTTATTTACATAACTTAACACCACTTGACGATACTGCTAAATTTATACCTGTAATTCAATCGAGTTTTAAGATACTTGGGCTTCTTTCGGAATCTATTGAAGATGCTGATAAAAATGGATATTGGGCTGATCCTCGCTTGATATCAAAGATGCTAAAAGATACCATAACGAGAGATCTTTATCTTGGTTTGGTTTACGAAAAAGGTAAAGAAATAGCAGTAGGAGAGCAGACATTGGGTGATCATTTGGCTAGTCTGCGTGGACATTCTGTGCGTTGTAGAGCTTTTATCAATAAGCTCTTTACTTTCATAGAAAAAGGACGAAAACTGAAGCGTGTCGCAGATGGAATGCGTCGTAGAGACCTAGAACGAAAAAGGAGTAAAGGGGCAAATCCGGTGACAGAAGCTGAAAAAGAAATGGAATACGATGAGTATTTCGATTTTACACAAGGAATATGCGAAATGGCGCTGTATGCTTATGATTTTAAGAAAGAACTACTTGGTTCTAGCAATAATGAAGATAGCCTAGTCTACAAATATATTGGAATCATTCACGATCTTAATAGTATGGGTTTAAGCATCCGTAAACAACATTTTACTTCTGCATTGATTAGTTCTTTGTTTATTATAGAAAAATTATTGCCAGAAGGAAAGTTCCACTGTGAGCGTAAAATACTCATGAAATATGGCACTTTTATAGCCACTGCTGTTAATGCTAAAACTGCGGCTGAAGTTTCAGATGCTATTGCTGCTTTTGCCTTACCTCCAGGAGGTTCAGCTATCAAAAAATATTCTAAATTTAGTATTGCACTCAACGCTTATGTAGGGCTTTCGGCAGGGCAAGAAGTCCTCAAGAATATAGGCCCTAAAACCTATTATGCCGTCACTACACCTATAGGTGTTTCCTTCAATTGGGGTTTCAAAAATTATGGAGCAATTGGTATAATGGCTTCCGTATTTGATATTGGAGCATTGACTTCCTTCAGATTCCAAGATGATTCTGTTAATGAATTGCCAGATCTAAAGTTTGAGAATGTATTAGCACCAGGGGGGTATTTGGTGTACAACCTACCTAAATATCCGTTATCTCTTGGGGTTGGTGCTCAGTTGGGGCCTAATTTACGTTCAGTCAAGGACAATAATCTTAATATTTCTACCACTAGTGGTTGGAGATGGGGGGCTTTCTTAGCTGTAGATATTCCAATGGTGAGTATTTTTACAACCAATAAGAACTATAAGCAATGTTGTAAAAAATGCAATAAGAAGAAAAAAGCAGAATTCTAGTATAAATACCATTGTTGAGATAAAAAAGGGCTTAGATCATTGATCTAGGCCCTTAATAATTATTGGTTGGTATAAATCTTAATGGTGTATATGATGATCAATATAATCTAATAAATCACGCTTATCAAAACTAGAGTGAAATAGATCAGTAAAGTGGTGATAACGATCTTGTTCTACACTTTGGTGAAACGCCATTTCCATAATATCCATACGATCGAAACTAGAATGGAATAATTTAGCTAGTTGCCTGATTTGGCAGTTAGTAAAATAGTTTCTTGGTATATGTCTTTCGAGCAAATCCATGCGATCAAAGCTAGAGTGAAACTCTGCAACCATGTGGTATAAGTCTTCAAAATCAGCATCACACATAGCTACATGATAATGATGTCCATGACCATGTCCATGTCCTGTAGGACCATTATGAGTATTATGCCCATGTCCTGTGTTGTGCCCATGACTATTAGGACGCCCTGGACGGCCATATCCTGTGTTGTGTCCGTGCCCATGGCCATGACCTGCATTATGCCCATGTCCGTGACCATCATTATTATGCCCATGACTACTAGGGCGACCTGGACGGCCATTATTGGTATTGTGACCATGCCCATTTCCGCTAGGATTGCCATTATTCGTATTTCCTAAATTAGGATTTCTACTACCAGTCGTATTAGTATAAGTAGGCCCTCCTTTATCCTTAGGCAATGGTTTATTAGTTCTAATAACATTTGTATTGCTAGATAAAATGCTAAGTTGTGCTTGTGCTGTGTATGGGAAAAGAGTTGCAAAAGCGAGTATAAAAGCGAATAGTGTAATAATTGTTCTCATTTTTTTGTGATTTTTAGAGGTGGACGGTTAATTTTACTTACATTTTCGTTTCAAACTCCGTTTATAGAACTAAGCAGGTGCAAGCTGGATTGATACAAATGATCAATCCGAACTAACTTACACTTGATTTTGGAGCTTGGGAATATATTTTTGAAAATAGGAAATTCCTATTTCTATAAAACTTGCTTGTTATTGATGTGTTTGTATGGTGGGTATTAAAGATAGTTGAGTGGTAAATTCAACTGACTTAGAGATAAACACATTTAAATTATTCAACACTTCTCTATAATTCAAGTAGCATGCCAAAACAAAATTTATATGCAGAAAAATATTTTAAGTATTTTGTTCCTTTTTGCTGGAATCGCTTTGTTAATCAATCTTTCAGCTTGTAAGAAAAATCAAATAATTACTTCTTCTGATGCTGTTTTAGAGTTCTCTGTAGATACTCTAACCTTTGATACAGTGTTTACAAATATGGGGTCAGCCACTAAACGATTCAAAATTTATAATCCCCACAATCAACCAATAGAAGTTTCTAATATATCGTTGGGAGGTGGAGAGTATTCTGATTATAAAATCAATATAGATGGTGCTAATAGTTATACTGCCGAAAATATAGAAATACCACCCAATGACAGTATTTATATATTTGTGAATGTGCGAATAGATCCAGACAATGGAGATGCTATTCGGAAAGATTCTATTATGTTTAGCACTAATGGAAATGATCAAAAAGTAATACTGCAAGCTTATGGTTGGAATGCTATATATGTAGGCCAAATTGGTTATATCACTAGCTTTCCTGCCAACTCTTTAGTTCGACTTTCGGCAGGCAAACCTTATATCTTTTTAGGATATATTGTGGTGGATAGTAATTCTACAATGGAGGTAGACCCAGGAGTAGAAATATTTATGTTTGGAGGTCCCTCTACTCGACCTGGTGGGCGAGCTTTGCTGTATATAGGCAATAATTCTACCCTAAAAATGAATGTAGGAGGGGATTTGAACAATCCTGTAGAAATAAAAAGCCATAGATTAGAATACGATTATCAGCTGATTACACTGCACCATAATGGCATTTTCTTGAGTAAAAATAGTGTCAACAATCAGATACATGGTACCGTTATCCGAAATGCGATAGATGGCATTTTTGTAGATTCTTTATCTCTGAATGGAAATCCTAAATTAGAAATAAAAAATAGTTTTATCTACAATGTAGACCGAGCAGGTATTATGGGTAGACAAGCCAGTATAGATGCTGAAAATCTGATTATTGCCAACTCTAACCAATTTGACTTGATTACCTTGAGGGGAGGAGATTATAATTTCAAACATTGCACTTTTGCTAATTACGGGGTCGATTTAGTCAAACGTAATGAACCTTTAGTCAGCTATAGAGACTATGAAGTTGTATATGATACTGATGGTAACGAAACGGTAGTAACTGCTGATGGTTCTGCCACCTTTACCAATTGCATTATATATGGTAGTAGTGGTGAAGAAACAGAAGTAATTAGAGCATCCGAAACAACTTCTACAAGCAATGTCAAGTTTGACTATTGCCTAATGAAGGTAGATACCTTTAGTGGTTATGAGCCTACTTGTGTTATTAATGCAGCACCTCTATTTACGGATATTGATAATTATAACTTTAAGGTAGATACAAGTGCTTCACCTGCTGTAGATGCAGGAACAGCCATTAGTGTCAATGCTGATGCAGAAGGAACTGTTCGAGATGGAAATCCAGATATAGGAGCTTATGAGTTAATCAAATAGTAGTAGATAGTATGATTAATAAGTGGCGTCAAGATACTAAAGGGTGTAGAGATATAATGCATTTTAATAATGCAGGAGCATCACTAATGCCTAATGTGGTAGTGGATGCAATTCAGAATTACCTTAGATTAGAGATGGAGATGGGGGGCTATGAAGCAGCAACAGCTTCACCCCAAAATGCAGCAAGTTTTTACTCATTAGCAGCTCAAGTGCTGAATACAAAGAGTGAAAATATAGCTTTTGCCAATAGTGCTACAGATGCTTATGCTAAGGCCCTGTCAGCCATTCCTTTTGCTAAAGGTGATATCATTTTGACTTCAAGCAATGATTATGGTTCTAATCATTTAGCATTTCTATCTATGAAGAAACGCCTCGGAGTAGAAGTTGTTGTTGCTGAAGATGATGCGGATGGAATTGTAGAGGTAGGAGATATACAAAGAAAAATAAAAAAACTCAATCCTAAGGTAGTTGCTATCACTCATGTTCCAACCAACTCAGGGCTAATTCAGCCTGTAGCAAAGATAGGGGAACTACTCAAGGATACTGATATTGTCTATTTGGTTGATGCTTGTCAGTCCTTGGGGCAACTTAAGGTGGATGTACAGACTATTCACTGCGATTTTTTATCGGGGACCTTTCGAAAATTTTTGAGAGGGCCAAGAGGAACGGGTTTACTTTATGTCTCTGATAAAATACTGGAAAAAGATTGGAGCCCAATGCTTATCGATATGCGAGGAGCTAAATGGACTAAATCTGATGGTTATAGCTTGAAAAAAAGTGCAAAACGATTTGAATATTGGGAGTTTTCGCATGCCTTGATGGCTGGTGCCAATGCTGCACTTGCTTATCTTTTGGAGGTAGGGATAGATACAATTGCAGAGCGAAATAAACTACTCAAAAACTACCTGTTAGAGAAGCTGAAAGACACTCCTCATTTGGTGTTGCCAGATACAGAAATTCAACAAGAAACTTGCAATATTATACCTTTGTATACTAAAAATAGAGGTTGTGGAGAACTAAAAAAATATTTAGCTGCCAACCATATCAATGTATCTATTAGCGAGAAGCAGAATGCCTTATTTTATTTTGAACAGAAGGGCATGAATGCAATGCTTCGGATTTCCCCACATTACTACAATACTAAAGACGAGATAGATATTCTAGTCGCTTGCCTAAAAAGACTATAGTCAAAAAACCATCTTATGATCTAGCCATAATTTTTATATCTTTGTGTTATATTTATAATACATGAAGGATTACTATTACATATTGGGGGTAGAGCGTAGCGCTTCTAAGGATGAAATTCTGATAGCTTACAAAAAACTATACAGAAAGTTTCACCCTGACAATAATGATGGTGATAAGTTCTTTGAGGCACATTTTAGGTCCATTCAAGAAGCTTATGAGGTGCTTAGTGATGCCCAAAAGCGAGCTAAATATAATTTTAAGCTGTATGGAGAAACTGCAAATACAGATGTACTAGATGCAGTAGCACCTAAAGTGAGAGAGTTTACCGCTTCCAAAAAATATATAAGCAGTGGTGATTTACTCACCCTAACATGGCGTGTAGCACATGCTGATCGTGTATTTATAGAGCACCTTGGTAAGGTTTCGTCCAAGGGAACCAAAACTATTCGATTGACAGAAATAGAGGAAGCAACTATTCCTATTATGTTACGTGCCAGCAATTCATTGGCAGGAGAGTCAACGAGTAAGACGATTTATGTTTACAATAAGAACCATAAAGGAAAAGAGGAGGAGGTTGCTGTTAAAGAAAACAGGGTGCAAGAAGTAAGTTTAGCTCCTCCTAAAAAAACTAAAAAAAGAGCTCGAAAAAAAGTTAAGAAAACGCCTAAACCTAATTCCAATAGGCCCTCTAGAGCAGAAGGGAATGCATTGTATGCTTATTCTATTGTTTTTGTATTAATCTTGCTCATTATCTTTTTGGCTTACATTATCTATAAGCTCAATAAGTTTAGCTAGTTCATGATTTTAAACTATTCTTAGAATATGAAATGGGTATATTTATATCTAGCCATTACTGCTGAAGTCATTGCTACTTCTGCTCTGAAAACTTCCGAAAATTTTACACAGTTAGGTCCTTCTATCGTTGTTATCATAGGATATACTATTTCCGTTTACCTTTTATCCTTGACCCTAAAAGAGATACCTGTTGGGGTGGCTTATGCAATTTGGTCAGGAGCAGGAATTACCTTAGTTTCTTTAGTTGGTTATTTCTTTTTTAAACAATCTCTTGATTTGCCTTCGATTATAGGTATATTACTGATTATAGCAGGAGTATTGGTGCTCAATCTATATACAGGTCGAACACCTTCTTAGTCAGGTCGAATAATAACCTTACGATTGATTCATGCAAACATACTCTTAAGATTGCTAGAGTGTTCAAAAAAATGTATTTTTGTAAGGCAATCAAAAAGACATTAGTGTATGAAGTTTTTCCTGAAAGTTGAAAATACATGCACTATTAAAAAGAAATATTATGCTGAAAATATTTGGAGGACCCAAGCATCAAAAAAGAGAATTTGGGTATCAACCTCGATATTATAATTCCGAAAAAGAAGAAATGGAGCGCCGTATCAAACGAGCGGAGCTAAAGGAAAAAATTGATGCAGATCTTACTAAATCTAGATTGAGCAGTGAGTTTAAGACCATGCGAGAACGGGGAAATACCCAGAAACATAAGAATATCATGCATTCTTCTACCTTGCGATTGCTAATTATTTTTATGGTTCTATGTGGAATAGCATATTTTGTCTTGAATCAATTTTTGCCTAGTTTTATGGCTTACTTATTTGACGAACCTCAATAATTCAAAATTCCCTATATGTCTGATATTATACAGTTATTACCTGATAATATTGCTAACCAAATCGCCGCTGGAGAAGTAGTACAACGTCCTGCTTCTGTGGTCAAAGAATTGCTCGAAAATTCGATAGATGCTGGTGCGCAAAATATTCGACTGATCTTGAAAGATGCTGGTCGGACACTTATTCAGGTGGTAGATGATGGTATTGGGATGAGTGAAACGGATGCTCGAATGTGTTTTGAACGACACGCTACTTCCAAGATTCGGAAAGCATCAGATCTATTTTCTATTCGCACTATGGGGTTTCGAGGAGAAGCAATGGCTTCTATTGCTGCAGTAGCTCAGGTGGAGATGCGCACCAAAAAACGAGATCAAGAATTAGGTGTTCATTTAGTAATAGAAGGCTCCGAAATATTAACTCAAGAGCCTTGTCAAACAGCTGCAGGAACTTCACTTTCTGTCAAGAATTTATTTTTTAATGTACCTGCTCGTCGAACCTTTCTAAAGTCTAATGCTGTAGAAATGCGACATATCTTAGATGAGTTTCAGCGAGTAGCATTGGCCAATCCAGATATATTTTTCTCTTTACATCATAATGGCAACAAACTTTTTCACTTGCCTAAGGCTAATCTTCGCCAACGTATAGTTGGTGTATTAGGTACTAAGGTCAACAAGTCTCTAATTCCGATAGAAGAAGAAACGGATGTGATTCATATCTCAGGTTATATTGGTAAGCCAGAGGCCTCTAAGAAGACTCGTGGAGAGCAATTCTTTTTTGTGAATAATCGTTTTATCAAGAGTAGTTATTTGCACCATGCCTTGGTCTCTGCATATGAGGATTTGATTCCTCAAAAGGTCTATCCATTATATGTGGTATTTTTTGAATTAGATCCAGCCAAGATTGATGTAAATGTTCATCCTACCAAACAAGAAATAAAGTTTGAAGATGAACGCTTAGTTTATAATTACTTAAAAGTAACTGCTCGACATGCCTTAGCTCAAAACAGTGTTACTCCAACACTCGATTTTGATGTAGAAACAAGCATTTCTAAACAGTTTGAACAAACAGAAGAAACTAGTTTTAGAAGCTTAGAGAACACTAAACCCAAAACATCATTTTCAGATTTCAATAAAACATCAACCAGCAATAGTTCTTTCCGAAAGGAACGAACAGCCTTAGAAAATTCTAATCTTAATAATTGGGAGCAACTCTACGAAAAAATAGATACAACTTCTACTTCTGAGCACAAAAATCAGAATGAGAATATTTTTGATGAGAGCGTAAAGATGTCTAGCAAGATGTCAGATACTACCTTGCCATTTGATGAGAGTGCAACCCCTGAACATACTAATAAGCAACTGTATCAATTACACAATCAATATATAGTTAGTCCTATTAAGTCTGGTTTTATGCTAATCGATCAGCATGCTGCTCATCAGCGTGTATTGTATGAACGATATTTACAAACATTTACGTCACATAGATCAAGTACTCAAAAACTCCTCTTTCCAAGAACAGTAAACTTTTCAGTTTCAGATGCGGAATTACTAAAATCTATTTTGCCTCAATTAAATGATTTAGGAATAGATATAAAAGAACTACAAGCGAATTCCTTTATTATTCATGGCTTACCAGTAGAGTTAAGCAATCAAAATGAGCAAGTTTTGATAGAGCAGTTGTTAGAACAGTATAAGCAAAACTTAGAGCTGAGATACGATGTGCATGATAATGTTGCTCGTTCATTGGCATATTATACAGCTATCCGTTCCGGAAAAAGTTTGACTTCGCCCGAAATGCAACAATTAGTAGATGAACTGTTTGCTTGCGAGGTTCCGTATAAAGCTCCAAATGGCCGAAAAACCTTTATTACACTCAAGTTGGAAGAATTGAGCAAGCGATTTGAGTAATTTAGATTAACAAAATCCATAACGATTTTTATAGATTCTGGAACTAATTGAAGTTCCTAACAGTTGTATATATTGAATATCGATATAATGATATTCTTATTTTTATAACCTAATATTTAGACATTTATCTAATTAACTAATTGTTTAAATATCTAATTCTTACAAAGGTGAACACCTTATTTAAAGCATTAAACGATAAGACCCGCCGAGAAATACTCGAACTCCTAAAAAAAGGAGATATGACAGCCGGAGATATAGCAGATCAGTTCAGCATCTCTAAACCAAGTATTTCGCACCACCTAGATTTGCTCAAACAAGCAGATTTAGTAGTAGGGACAAGGCAAGGACAGTACATTTATTATTCTCTGAATATGAGTGTGCTAGAAGAAGTCATAAAATGGTTTGTCAATTTTAAAGATAACTAACAAATATAAAATAATGAGAAATAACAAAATGTCTAGAGAGTTTTTATTACTAGTATTAGTAATAGCTCCTTCTATTTATGCAGTACTAATGTGGACCAAAATGCCTGATATTGTTCCTGTTCATTGGAATCTAAAAGGAGAGGTAGATGGCTATGGTAGCAGACACATGGTACTTGGATTGACTGCAGGCTTGAGCATCTTTATTTATGCATTAATGGCCTTAATTCCGAAATTAGCAGTTAGGAAAGAGAGCTTTAAGCAATTAGGTAAAACCTACTTTAAGTTGCGTGTAATCTTACAACTGTTTTTTGCTATGCTTAGTGTAGTTATTGTTTATAGCACTATGAATAGTGATACTGTAGATATTGGAATGTTGATTACTTTGTGTATGGCTGTGTTTATGATCCTGTTGGGTAACTATATGGGCAAGTTCCGTCCAAATTATTTTATGGGAATTCGCACACCTTGGACATTATCTAATGATACCGTATGGGCAAAAACACATCGTTTAGCAGGTTGGATGTGGGTAGTAGGTGGTTTAATCACTTTTTTAGTCCCTTTTGCAGTTCCTGCTAGTAGTATTACCTTAACGTGAACTAAGGATTAGAACAAGGAATAAAAGATTGATTTGTAAAGTTTTGTAAATTTGATTTGTAGAAAAAATCTAAAAACAGTCAAACCAATCTTTATGAATGTTCAATTTACAGAAAATAAGCTAATAAAATT